>NZ_LMCJ01000015.1:0-10523 GCF_001623085.1 Pseudovibrio sp. W74 | reverse complement strand
CTTGTTTCATACAAAAACGCCCGGGCAAGGCGAGCAGCCAATGCCGAAGAAACTAATTTACTTACAATGCGCAGGCACTGCCTGCTCGCCTTGCTCACACCCGAACTTTCGGGGCATTCCGTTCCACGCTGCAGGTAAAACCATGCGGCGCTAAAGCGCGTGTCATGCTGCTTATTATGTGCAAACTGCTATAACGCCTTGCTTGCAACAAACTCCTGCAAATAACATCTGCCAAATTCAAACAACATTGATTTGATTGATTCATGGTGGAAACGACATTGCAGCCTCGGCACAAAGCCTACGTCTACATGACCTGCGGCACACATCTTCTCGTTTTTGACGAACCGGAAACCGACATCGCAGGCACATTGCAGGTGCCAGGTGGAACACTGGATCCCGGCGAAAGCTATCTACAGGCCGCCAAACGCGAGTTTGAAGAAGAAACCGGTCTGAGTGTTTCCGGCGCACTCGAACAATTTACAGGGCATGACTTCCTGTATGACGATGCCCTCACCTCAGGTCCGGAGCTACACCGCCGCAAATTTTTCCATCTCAAAATTCAGGAAAAAGCAAAGCAGACTTGGGATCATTACGAAATGAGCCCAAATGACGGTGGAGATCCTATCCTCTTTCGCTTCTTCTGGGTTGATTTGGCAGACAACGAAACTAAGTCCAAGCTAACAATGCACGGAGGGTTCGATATCCCTCTTGAGCAACTGTGTGAACGACTGAACATCACCCAATAAGGAAAACAACATGACCACTGCTCTAAACAAGATCGCTGTAATTGGCGGAGGATCTTGGGGAACTGCGCTCGCCTTGGCAGCCGCAAGAGCAGGTCGGGAAGTCTCCTTATGGGCCCGCGATGCGGAAACCATCGCCGCAATAAACGCCAGCAAACAGAACCCGAAATACCTGCCCGGCATCGAGTGGACAGAGCAAATCACCGCAACCGGCATCCTCAAGCATGCTGTCAGCGGTGCTGACGCGCTCCTACTCGTCACCCCGGCACAAACAACACGGGCGATGACAGGAGCGATCAAGCCGTTTCTAAAGCCAGCAACACCAATCGTTCTCTGCGCAAAAGGCATCGAGCAATCAACCGGCCAGCTCCTGTCTGAGGTGATCAAGTCCGTGGCGCCTGATGCCATCCCGGCAGCGCTGTCCGGCCCAAGCTTCGCACATGACGTGGCAAAGGGCTTGCCAACAGCCGTCACAATCGCGGCTGAAGACGGTGCAGTAGCAGATCAGCTTTCCGCAGCACTCGCCTCAAACAGCTTCCGCCCCTATGCAACTGATGATCTCATCGGCGTGCAAATTGGTGGAGCCCTCAAAAACGTGCTCGCAATCGCATGCGGCGCAGCGGTCGGCTATGGCCTCGGCGCCAGCGCACAGGCAGCTTTGACGGCCCGTGGCTTCGCAGAACTGACCCGCCTCGGCATGGCACTGAATGCCAGAAGCGAAACGCTCACAGGCTTGTCTGGTCTTGGTGATCTGGTCCTCACATGTTCCTCAACCCAATCACGAAATTTTGCCTTCGGCTTAAAGATCGGACAGGGTAGAACACCGCAGGAATTGGTCGCACCGGGACAAAAGCTTGCAGAAGGCGCTCACTCCGCTAATATCGCGGTCGCCTTGGCAGCCGAACATGGTGTCGACATGCCAATTGCAAACACCGTGTCACAAATCGTAGCTGGGAAAATCGACGTCGCACAGGCTTTGAGCGACTTAATGACGCGCCCCCTCAAACGAGAGACACACCCCTAGTAGAATCCTTTTAAGCTAGGAATTGCCTGGTTGTATATCAGGGATCAAATGGTTAGGTTGAAAACCTGCTACTGGAGTATCCAATATGCTGTACGCTCTCATCTGCACTGATAAGGCGCATTCTGAAGACCTTCGCCAGAAAACACGACAAGACCATCTCGATTTTCTCAAGGGTCTTGGTGATCGCTTGAAGGCAGCTGGTCCTTTTATGTGTGATGACCTCGTATCTCCGACGGGTTCGCTGGTCTTGGTAGAAGCTGCGAACAGGGACGAGGCATTGGCAGTAGCTAATGAAGATCCTTATTCACTCGCAGGCCTCTTTGAATCTGTTGAGATCCGTCCTTGGAACTGGGTAATTAAGAACCCAGAAGCCTAATTTTGTTGTAAGTATTACAACACGTCAATTCTGGAGCACCAGTCTCTCATTGTAGGCAGGTGCTCTTTTTAATGGAGGCAAAGTTGCAATACTGGCTGTTCAAATCCGAACCTAACAAGTGGTCTTGGGATCATCAAAAAGCCAAGGGCGAAGAAGGCGAAGAGTGGGACGGCGTACGCAACTATCAGGCCCGCAACTTCATGCGCGACATGAAGATCGGAGACCGGGGCTTCTTCTACCATTCCAACATCGGCAAAGAAGTTGTCGGCATCGTAGAGGTCTGCGCGCTCGCACACCCGGATTCCACAACCGATGACCCACGCTGGGAATGCGTAGACATCAAAGCCGTCAAAGACCTTCCGCAGACAGTAACACTGGCGCAAGTGAAGGCCGAAGAACGCCTCTCCGATATGGCCCTAGTGACTTCCATGCGCCTTTCTGTTCAGCCGGTAAAACCGGAAGAATGGGCCGTGGTTCTGGAAATGGCAGGAATGGACCCATCTGAGGTCTAATCTCACGATGAAAATTACGGACCGGCGCGCTTTTATTTTGGAACAGACACGGCAACACCCTGTTCCTCATGCGCCGTCCATATTCCTTCACCTGGCAGACGAAAGCGTCGATCTCTGGCGCATGGGTGAAGAGGAGCTTGAAGAGCGCGGAGTCCCCTCACCATTCTGGGCATTTGCATGGGCAGGCGGACAAGCACTGGCACGCTACGTTCTCGACAATCCCGAGACTGTTAAGGACAAACACATCCTCGACTTCGCCAGCAGCTCAGGCCTCGTCGCTATCGCCGCAATGAAAGCCGGAGCAGCCTCAGCTATCGCAGCAGACATCGATCTCTTCGCTGCAGATGCCGCACTTATCAACGCAAACCTGAATCAGGTTACAATTCAAGTCAGCACTAAAGACCTTCTGGGAAGCTCTCTTGGTAATTACGACCTGATTTGCTGCGGCGATGTCTTTTACGACCCGGATATGACCACAAGGGTTCTTAGTTGGCTAGACACCAGTCCTAAGGAAAAACCAATTCCGGTTTTGGTAGGAGACCCTCGACGCTCCTATTTCCCAACCTCACGTCTCACCCACCTGCAAACCTATGAAATTCCAGTACAGCGAGAGCTGGAAGACAACGAGACAAAAAAGACACCCGTCTACGCGTTTTCTTGACTCTCTGAGTATCAATTACCGGCTAGGTCGGCTCATTTCCTCAAAGAACCGAGCAAGCGATTCCACATTCGCATCGGTTTTATAGGGGGATGTCAAAGCACACTCGACAATCACATTCCGCTTATCAATCTGAAGCGAGAAATCACTGGTCAGCGGCCACATACTCCAACTGTCCCGCAAGGAGTTGTAACGCAAAGAAGTCCCGAACAGACCACCATTCACGAGAAGATTGATCGAGACATTGCGTCGAAAATCAAAAGGACCAGTTTCAAACTCGGCTTTGGCAGGCAAAAGGCTGGTGTATCGATTGGCTTTGTTGAGAAACATCCATTGCTGTTTCTCCTCTGTGACATTCCGAAAAACACTCCGATAGATCGCCATACTGCCTCACCGCTGTTGAAGTTGAACAAACTGCAATATGTGACCTGACGTCAGCGATAACTTAGCGTGATTAAGCTGTCCTTGGGTTAGTTAAGGAGCCACATTGGCAGTTCATTTAATTTTACTCAACTGACCCTTTTGCGATTGATTTGCTCTTGCAATATTTCACTGCACTGGGCCAAAGTGAGGTTCATTTTCTAATCTCAATAAGAATCCGAAGTATTTGAGGGAGCACTCCGATGCCAACCATTAATCGTCTTGCAGAAATGCACGATGAAATCACCGCTTGGCGCCGTGATTTTCATGAACATCCTGAAGTTCTTTATGAGACACACCGGACATCAGCAAAAGTAGCCGAAATTCTGAAAGAGATCGGTGTTGATGAAGTCACCACAGGTGTTGGCCGCACAGGCGTAGTTGGTGTTATCAAAGGCCGCAACGGCGGCGCTGGCAAATCCATCGCCCTTCGCGCTGACATGGATGCCCTTCCAATGGCCGAAGAAACCGGCAAGGAATACGCATCCAAAAACGAAGGCGCAATGCACGCATGTGGTCACGATGGCCACACCGCAATGCTGTTGGGTACAGCGAAATATCTTGCCGAGACCCGCAACTTCGACGGCACAGTCATTCTCGTATTCCAACCAGCTGAAGAAGGCGGCGCTGGCGCAAAAGCAATGATGGACGACGGCTTGTTTACCCGTTGGAACGTTGACGAGATCTACGGCCTGCATAACCAGCCAGGCACTCCGATTGACCACTTCGCAACCCGCTCTGGCCCACTGATGGCATCCACCGATGAGTTCACCATCACAGTCAAAGGCGTCGGCGGCCACGCAGCATACCCACACAACACAATCGATCCTGTGGTGGTTGGCTCACAGATCGTCTCTGCGCTGCAGTCCATCGCATCCCGCAATGTTGGACCACTGCAGTCTATCGTAATCTCTGTGACTTTCTTCCAGGCTGGCACTGCATACAATATCATTCCAGACACAGCGAAACTGGGTGGTACCATCCGCACATTGGATCAGGATGTCCGCAAGCAAGCTGCTCAACGCGTGAAGCAAGTTGTTGAAGGCGTTTGTGCCGCAAACGGCGCTGGCGTGGACTACGATTTTGCAGATGGCTACCCATCCACATCAAACCATCCGGATCAGACCAAATTCGCAACCCAGATCGCTGCTGAAATTGCTGGCAGCGCAGACAAAGTTGATGAAAACATCGACCCAACCATGGGCGGCGAGGACTTTGCTTACTACCTGGAAGAAAAGCCGGGTGCTTTCATCTTCCTTGGAAACGGAGAGTCTGCTGGACTGCACCATCCGAAATATGACTTCAACGATGAAGCTATTCCATATGGCTGTTCCTATTTCATTAAATTGATTGAAACTGCAATGCCAGCAACCTAAAGTGCACATTGCAATTTTCGAAGCCTCGGATTTTTCCGGGGCTTCTCTATATATTAAATATTCAGGCCATTACCGTGCAGATATCAAAGCAAGCCATTGAAGTCGCTCATAAACGAATTCAAAAATACATTCGCAAAACTCCGTCTATTGTGAGCGGTAACGGCACTTTTGGCCTGAAGTACTCCATTTCTTTGAAACTGGAACACCTGCAGCATTCAGGTTCCTTCAAAGCCCGTGGAGCATTCAACTCATTACTAAACAACTCAATCCCGGAAGCTGGCATAGCAGCAGCCTCAGGTGGCAATCACGGTGCTGCCGTTGCCTGTGCAGCTCATGCACTTGGCAAGAAAGCCAAGATCTTTGTCCCTGAGATCTCCAATCCAGCGAAGATCGATAAGATCCGCAGCTTCGGCGCGGACGTCCATGTCGAAGGTGCCGCCTATGCGGATGCTGCAGCACTCTGCACCCGCTACCAGCAGCAAACCGGCGCAATTGATATTCATCCATTCGACGCCATAGATACAATCAACGGTCAGGGCACCGTAGCATTAGAATGGGCAGAACAAAGCTCAGACCTGGATACCATCCTTGTGGCTGTCGGCGGCGGAGGCCTCGCAGCAGGTGTTGCAAGCTACTATGCAAACAGCCCCACCAAAGTCATTGCCATAGAGCCATTTGGTTCCTGCTCCATGAACGCAGCGCTTAAAGCCGGCGAGCCAGTTGATGTCGAACTGGACAGCATCGCAGCCAACGCACTTGGTGCAAAGCGATGCGGCACCTTCCCGTTTGAGGTCGCAAGAAACCACATCGCAGAATCCATCCTTGTCGAGGATGACGCCATTCTCGCCGCGCAACGCCGGCTCTGGAGAGAGATGCAGCTCGTCGTCGAACCAGGCGGCGCAACGGCACTGGCAGCTCTGATCTCCGGTGCATACAAGCCAGAAGAAGGCGAGCGCATCGGTGTCTTATTGTGTGGTGGTAACGCTGAACTCATTCAGGTCAACAACACCCTGTCCGGTCGATAAAAGAAAAGCGGTACATCCATAAGAAGGTACCGCTCTCGAAACTCTCTAAAGAACTTTCCGCAAGAAACTGCGCGTTCTTGGATCATCTGGGCTCGTGAAGATCTTCTCAGGTGGGCCCTGCTCAACAATGCGCCCGCCTTCCATAAACAGAACACGATCAGCGATCTCTTTTGCAAATGCCATCTCATGGGTCACGATCAACATCGTCTGATGAGCCTGCGCAACGCGGGTAAGCAGCTGCAGCACTTCATCAACCCACTCAGGATCAAGCGCAGAGGTTGGCTCATCAACCAGCATCAGCTCTGAGTTGCTCGCCATCGCCCGGCCAATACCAACACGCTGCTGTTGACCACCAGAAAGAGACGCAGGATAAGCATCTGTTTTATCTGCCAGACCGATGTCCCGTAGAATTTCATCCGCCCGCTCAAACGCAGTCTCTTTGGCTTCACCACGAACGGTGATCAAGCCTTCAGCAATATTCTCACGTGCTGTCTTGTTGGCAAACAGAGCATAGTTCTGGAACACAAAAGCTGTCCTCAAACGCATCTCTTTGATCTGCGCGGAATTCGCCTTTTGAACATCAATGCTTTTGCCATCAAGAACATACTCACCCTGCTCTGGTGTCTCAAGGAAGTTGAGACAACGCAGCAAAGTGGATTTACCAGTCCCGGACGGACCAATAATGGCGATGCGTTCGCCTTTTTTGATATCCAGGTCGATCCCGTTCAACACAGGGACACCATTATAGATTTTTGTGAGCCCGCGGATCTGGATCATCTGGAAACAGCCTTTGAAAGTCGATTTTCAATCTGGGTCTGAACGAAAGCAAGGCTCTCAACCACAGCCCAATAAATAACGGCAACGACAATAAACGTCTCGAAGTACAGGAAGCTTCCTGCTGCTTCTTTCTGCGCAGCACCCATCAATTCAGTCACACCAAGCGTAAAGGCCAGACTGGTGCTTTTGATCAGATCGATGAAGTAGTTAATCAGCGTTGGCGCAGCAACACGCGCGGCTTGCGGTAGAATAATCCGGCGCATCATCTGACCAGTAGACATACCAATCGACTTTGCTGCTTCCCATTGGCTACGGTCTACACCCAGGATCGCTGCACGGATACTCTCAGCCATATAAGCGGAGAAGTGCAGAGTCAGACCGATAATCGCAGCTGAAACCCCATCAATCGCAGTGAGGAACGAAAACAGCTGCGGCAAACCGTAGTAGAACAAAAACAGCTGCACCAGCAGCGGCGTTCCACGAAAGAAGCTGATAAAGAGCCGCGTGATTGCATCCAAGACAGGAAAGCGCACCACGCGGATAATTGCAAACAGCGATGCAAGTATAAGCGCCAAAATCATGGACACACTTGCCATACCCAAGGTTAGGGGTAAGTACTTTAAAAGGATCGGCAAAAGGCCGAGCATGTAGTCCAGATCTAAGGCGCGCATAATCAGTTCTTATTATTAGAGCATGCCCTCGAACGACGGGAGTAAATTCCCGAAGGCATGAAAAAGGAAAAGCAGTTCCACCAAAGATTCTTAGATGCGAACTGCTTTACTAATTCTGAACGGACAGCTTAGTCAGCTTTGGTGATGTCCGCTCCAAACCACTTGTCGGAGATCTCAGCCAGCTTGCCTGAAGCCTTCAGTTCGTCGATTGCAACATCTACCTTAGCAGCCAAAGCTTTACCATCTTCATCAGTACGGAACGGCATTGCGTTGCGAATTTCAGAGAATGGAGCACCAGCCAGCGCCAGTGGCAACGGAGTTTCTTTGATCACCTGAGTTGCACTGATGCGGTCATGAATAAACGCATCAACACGGCCAAGTGCGGTATCCTGGGCCAGATTGCTTTCATAGGTGCGGATGTCAATTTCATCAGCAAACGGCAAACCGCGCAGAAGCTCTTCAAAGTTGGAACCAAGGTTTACAGCAACGCTTTTGCCTTTGAGGTCTTCAACGCCACCGATTTCTTCGTTGCCAGCTTTCACAACAACCTGCGCACCGTCATAAACGTATGGCTGGGAGAAGGTGAACTTGGCTTCACGCTCAGGTGTAATGGTGATCTGGTTTGCAATAGTATCAATGCGACCAGCTTCCAAAGCGCCAATCAGACCGGAGAAGCTCATGGTAACGAATTCAACTTCATCACCAGTCTGCTTAGCAATCGCACGAGCAACGTCAACTTCAAAGCCCTGCAGAACATCTTGCTTAACAAATGTGAATGGGAAATACCCACCAGACATGCCCACACGGATTGTTTCAGCCTGAGCAGGAACAGCCACGAGAAGGGCAAGTGCAGCAACAGTAGAACGAGAGAACATAATCTATTCCTGATTACTATTATTTTGTTGAGCTCGTTCTATCAGAATGAGGAAAATTTTCTACAATTAGCGAAGCTGTGAGCTTATTTAAATCAAATAAACTACCAATACTGGAATTTATTAGAATTAGATGCCACAGAATCTCACTTGCATAAAAAATACTTCCTATAAGGCGTACCGAGACAAAATCTCATTTGAGAACACCTTGTCATTTTCTGCAATTTTCCAGCAATATCACGGAGATGTTACAGGTAAAACGTGCAATTACCCCTAGTTTTTAGCCAATACGTATAACTAGGGACCTCCCCCTTTGAAAAAAAATGCTCCCCGTAAAACAGAGAGCATTTCTGGTCCAGATCTGAAGCCTTTTGTCAGTTCACCATATCGAAGAACTCTGCTTCAAGCTCACACATATGAGTAAAGCTCTCTGAGATCTCGCTTTGGCGCTTCACGCGTTCCTCTTCGCCAATCGAGTTCACTTCCCGCTTAATCCACTCAATGAACTCTCCAAACTCATCGGTCGCCAGAAACGCAACCCACTCAGCAAGGTAGAACCGCTCAGGTCGTGGCTTGGCAGCTTCCCGATGGCCCCATTCGCGATAGATCCACTCCGAAGCCAGCAATGTTGCCATGCCATCAACGTAGTGACCTTTGCCAGCTGTCGACAACAGCGTTGCGCCAATTGCCCGGGTAATCGTATTGGGCTTTGCAGCCTCATAAACCTCAGGCGCGATGCCCAGTTCTTTAAAGGTGCGCTGAAAATAGCCCAGTTCATTAGAAGTCAGTTGCTGTGCAAAGCCAGACAACCGTGCTTTAGCAGCCATTGTCGGCGCCTTGGCAATCAGGAATCCAAGCGCAGACGCTAAGTCCTGAATGTAGTGGTAATCCTCCAACAAGTAACGGGTGAACACCTCGGCACTCACTGTGTCGTTGCCAACAGCACTGGTAAACGGGTGATTGATCGCCTTATTCCAAGCAGGTCCTGCAGATTTCACAAGCCAATCCGTAAAGGTCTCATCCGTATGAGTGATCTTGTAGTTGGCATAACTTGCAGTGTTCAGCATTCTCGTGTGCCTCCCAACACATTGTCCTGAAGCGCATCCTCCTAAAAGTGGTTCGGATATTCCCAAAAAGGACACGCATGGCAAAAACGCTAAGAGCAGGAAGCGTCAATCTTGAGAAACGCAAAGTGCTCTGGCTTACATCTACTTCGAACAATGCCACTCAGAGTTACGCTGCACTAGACGGAAATCACCGTATATGCCCCCTGCAATTTTAGGGGTATCATCTCGGGCCCGTCGTACTGCACCACACTGCACCCTCTACTTTGGCGGGAAACCTAAGCCTTCCACTCATACAAAATATCTGGTGCACCTTCTTCATTCTCTGAACCGCTTGTCCGCTTCACTTCCTTAAACCCATGCACTTCGTAAAATGCTCTCGCATCCACATTCTCAACAAAGCACATAAGCTTCAGATTTCCGGAAGAGTGAGCTTTTGCTTGGTCTAAGAGCTTTGTACCAACGCCCTTCCGCAGGTGCCGCGGATCCAGATAAAGCTGTTCTACCCAGTCATCTTTGGTGGCCATCATACCTATGATTTGCTCATCTCCCATGACTATTGTCAGTTCATTCTCTTTAAAAACAATATTCTGAAAGAACCAAAGATCTTCTTCTGGTGTGTGCAGTCTAGGTATAAATGAAAGGCATCTGTCTCGCGAATACCGGTACATACGAGCGACCTCAGGCAATTCATCATACTGCGCAGCTCTAATTTCAAGTGTCTGCATATTACCCCCATAATTTGGCAAAACCTAGCATAACCTTAGCGTAAAGTACCCCTGCAAACACCAGTAGCACCACATGGCGTTCCATGCAGTGGTAGAGTTAGGTTTCCCGAAGATCGGGAGGAGCAAGGCGGCAGGTGGTGCCTGCGCAGTGTGAGTAAGTTAGTTTCTTCGGCATCAGCTATCGCCTTGCCCAGGCTTTCTTGTAATGAACAACCTCGCCTCTTTTGCCTATAAGGCACGATAGCCGGTTTCCCGGAAAGAAAGTGGCTTATCCAGA
>NZ_LMCJ01000014.1:0-5851 GCF_001623085.1 Pseudovibrio sp. W74 | reverse complement strand
ACAGATGAATGTCTGCAATGGTCACGCTGCTACACGTCAGGAAAGTTTAGAAATTCGGGCCATGAGCGGACCTTCGGACGTTTCCATCAAGGGTTGAGACCAACTTGGATTGATGATGCCGTGGCCTCTGCTTAGTAGGGCCCAATCATCGATTTTGGGTCTCAGCAAGCTTAAGCAAGTTCCAACACGCCTCTTCTTTCTTTTGAGGGCCTGCACACTGCGATGGAGCATTTTTTCTGGTCTAGAAGGCCAAAGTTTCTGAAAACTTCCTCACATATCTTATCAAAGGCAAATACTTAGTCCCGAGCAAGCTAATCAAGACTTTTAGAAGAGAGGTTGCAATGAGCATCTGATTGGAGATTACGTAAGGCTTACTTTAGCAACTTATCAGTTCTGGAATGTATAACCCTTCCCCCACTCAGTCAGGATGTGCATTGGATTTGAAGGTTCAATTTCGATCTTTCGCCGCAAGCGCTTGATTAGCGTGTCAACAGAACGATCATCCTTGCCAGCGTGCTGTCGAGTTCTGGCAACGGCAAGTATGTCTTCGCGGGAGAAAACAACGCCAGGGCTTTGCGCAAAAAAACGAAGGACTGCTGCTTCACTTTGAGTGAGCGGTACGGTAAGGCCTTTAATGTTGGAAATGCGCCGCAGCTGAAGATCAAATGTCCAATCTCCAATCTGTATTGCAGAAGCCGTATATTGTTGAGTGTGATCTTTACGACGACGTAGCACGGCTCGTGCGCGGGCTAACATCTCCGGAAAAGTGAATGGCTTGACGATGTAGTCATCGGCGCCAATGTCAAGCAACGCAATGATTGTGTCCTGGTCACTGAGTGAACTCATCATAATGATGGCAGCGTCAGACCGCTCTCTGACTTCCCGGCAAAACACTTTGCCAGAGGGGCCGGGCATGACAATGTCAACAAAGCAGAGATCAAACTTTGTCTTGTTCCAAACCTGTCGCGCTTCGGGGACACTTATACACCGATGGGGGGTGTAGCCAGCGCTAACCAAAGCCTTCCCCAACTCTTCTCCGAGGGTGTGATCGTCGTCCACGATCAAAATACTCTCGCTCATCCGGTCTAAACCTTCGATATCCAATTGACTTTGCAACACGCATATATTGTAACATCTGCGTGTCAACTTGTCCCAATGCCGAGATAGATAAATGAAATCAATGAGGTTTTCAGCGCGTCTTACGCTTGGTCAACAACTAATGTTTTTGGTCATTGGGCTGGTATTGGCAGTTCAAGTCGTAAACGTAATTGTATCGCGTGTTGCTGATGTGCAGCTTCTGACAGCTGCTCAAAAAAGCCTTCATCTCACACTGGCTGGTCGGTCTTTCAGTGGTGTCTTAGCCCTGCCAGAAAACCAGCGTGTCCGATATACACAAACCTTATCTAATCTCGCTGTTCATATAGAATGGGGAGTTCCGCGAGCTCTACTTGATGGTGACGAACGGCGCCCAGATATCGAGGCCGAAGCACTTACCTGGTATGGCCGTGCAGGGTTACCCGTCTCAGAAGTCGTTGTGACAGAACGAGGCTTTCCAACTCCTCCTCCTCCCCGCGGAATGGTGGCAGAAGAGACACCTATGTTAGGCCTTGGTGAACCGCCGCGTACTCTTTTGGTAAATGAGCTTGATTGGAAGACGACCCCAAAATGGGTTTTTGAGGAGAAACCGGCACCGTCAAACAATCTTCTGAACTTATTCAGAACCTGGCCACGCGCTGAAGTGTACAGGGTTGCATTGCGCCATGATGCTACAGGCAACTGGCTCACGGTTTATCAGCTCAGGCGCTTACCACCTATCAATGCAGCCTACACGAAGCTTATAACATCGAGTCTGGTTTCTCTTTTAATTGCAGCGGTAGTTTTACTGATTAGTCGGCGTGTTATGGCACCTTTTTGGCACCTTTCTCATCAGGCAGAGCGGCTTGGGCGCGGCGAGACCACTTCCTCTTTGATTGTGCAGGGACCGCGTGATACCCGTGAGATTATCAGGTCTTTCAATCGAATGAATGAGCGCGTTACGCAGGCGGTGGATTATCAGATTGGCCTTTTACGCAGTCTTGCTCATGATCTGAAAGGTCCTTTGGCAGGGATCAAGCAGCTTGTTGATGCCGTTGGTCCGCAAACCACCAGATATCAGATTGAGGCCCGTCTAGATCGCATACAGAGCATTGTTGAATCTATTATGGCTTTTTCTCGTGCGGTGATGCGAGATGGAGACTTCCAGCGTGTAGACCTCACACTTCTGCTGGATGTGGTGATTGAAGAGCGCAGTGAGCTGGGAGATGCAGCTGAAATGACAGACACAGCACCTGTTATCGTGTCATGCCGCGTGAATGCTATCCAAAGGTGCTTATCCAATCTGGTTGAAAATGCTTGCAAGTATGGCAGCGCCGCTCATGTGACTGTTTCTAAGGACGGAGATGAAGCGGTTATCACCATTGATGATAATGGCCCAGGCATCCCAGAAGAGGAACTAGATCGTGTGTTCCAGCCTTTCCAGCGCTTGGCGACAGACATACCCGGTAGCGGCCTGGGGTTGGCAATCGTAAAGACAATTGTAACTGACCAAGGTGGTTCCATAGGACTTTTTAACCGCGCTGAAGGCGGGCTGCGCGCTGAGCTTCGCCTTCCACTCTACCGAAAGAATTAATCAGCCTCTCAAACTGTGACAAGTGTTTGTCACAGTTTGTCACGAGACCTCAAATCAGACCCGCGGTATCCATGTAGGAGTCGGACAATTCTGTCCTTAGAAACTCGGCAATACATTCACCTGACATCTGCTCGGACAACGAATGTATGCACTGACACATGGATTAGAAAATGGCAGATACAATCTGGAGCATCGCTGCAAAGAACTCATATCTTGATGGCAGCTACACATTCGGCTGGATCGCAAGAAAGAATAAAAAGGACTCGAACCTTGTAGGCAGTGACCATAATGATTCAGTGACACTGGACTCATTAGCAAGGAGCGGTAGTAGTGTAAAGAAGAACTCGAACCTCCATTATTATGGTAATGAAGGCATAGATACGTTGAGATATCGTGGAGATAATAATTATTCGACTGATCTCAAGGTTCTCGATGGAAATACCGTCATTGTCGAAGGGGGCCATTCGAAAGATAGCTCACACATCAATTTCAGCTCCCTGGACGTCACTGCACACAATGTTGAGATCTTCGACTTCAACTACACTGATGACACAGCCGACTTTTACGGTCTGTCTTATGGCGTTACGGCCTATGGGGGCGATGGCAATGACTCGCTGAAAGGCACAATGCATGCTGACAAGCTTTACGGAGGTGACGGAAATGACACGCTCGTCGGTAATGGAGGGGATGATTACATTGATGGCGGAGATGACGCAGATACGATCGAAGGTGGCGCAGGGGCTGATCTGATTTTTGGTGGCAAGGGCAACGATATAATCTGGGGTGGCACATCAGGAATTACAGCAGACAGCGCCAATGAAATGTATGGTGGTGATGGCAATGACACCATACATGGTGCGATCTATGTGCAAACAATACCCAATGTCGATATCATCGCAGACAATATCGACATTGCTTATGGCGGTGCAGGTGACGACATTATCAATGGGTATGATGGGAATGATATTCTTGATGGTGGCACGGGCGCTGATAAAATTTACGGAGGAGAAGGCAACGATATCATCTCCTCAGGCTCGCTCAAAGACCAAGCCGTAAGTGACCAGCTTTGGGGTGGTTCTGGTGCGGATATGTTTATCATTGGCGATGGCAGTACTGACTACACGAGCGATTTTGTTCTCGATATATCAGCAGCTTTTCCTAACAAGGGCAGTGATTGGACATCTATTCTGGATGCAGCAGGCAGCGCAGTGGGGATTATACCGGGCGTGAAAGCAATTGGTTCAGTTGCAAAGACTATAGCTTCTGGCTTTGATGCTTACTACACAGCTACCAACTCATCAAAGACAACCTTTACTATTGATGCAGACTGGGGCGAGACTGCCGAAGCTCAGGTCAGAGACTTTAACCCGTTTGAAGATCATATCATGATCCCAATTGCGGCATCCGAGACTGATCTGAATACCCACTACACCTTCGAGTGGGAGACTGCTAACGATTTGGCATTCACATTACGGGACAACCGTGGAACAGCAGACCGTGAAATCCTTGCCGTCCAATGGGCTGACGACCTTGTAGATTATTTTCCTGACTACATGACCGAAAATGGCAAGGGTGTTACGATCAATAGTGATTTTTTTGATGCGCTCAAAGCAAGTTTGAAGGAAAGCTATGTCAACTACGATGGATCTAAGCTCTACTTCGGAGACGAACTACAGGATCTAGGTGAATGGGTCGGTGAAATGGCCGGTTCCAATCTGGGATTCATGGATGTGGGGGCCTATGCTGGTTGGACGATTTACGACAATGAAGCCCCTAACGACATGTGGATTGGCACCAATCTGAACGACATCCTCGGCGCGTTTGTGCCAGCCGAAGCCAACACAACTGCCCCCAGGGAGGGATATTATTCTGATACGGCGTATTTGTATGGTATGGGGGGCGATGATCTTTTGTTTGGTGGTGCAGGCGATGATGTCATCAATGGCGGCGAGAACCTCGACGGCACCGCCGATAGTGATACTATAGCTTTCTTTGGAGCTGATTCCGTCGACATTGATTTGGGCACAAAGATTTGGAAAGAAAATCTTGGCATCTACTACTCAGTTTCCAGTGCGATCTACTCGATTAAGACCGACAATGAGGGCGGACGTATAACGAAGGTAGATAGCGACAAGTTGTACTTCATCGAAAATGTGATCGGATCAGACGGAAACGATATCATTAAAGGTGATGAAGAGCGAAACATCCTTTCAGGTGCTGGTGGAGATGATGAGTTAACTGGAGGGGGGCGCGCCGACACTTTTGTCTTTGCCGCCAACTCTGGGAAGGACACGATAACCGATCTGGACAAAGCCGATGTGCTCGTTTTCGAAGGATTGTCCGCGTCTGAACGCGATGCATTGATCAACTCTCTATCTGATGAAGGCAATAGCCTCTCGATTGATAGTGACAATTCAGTAACCTGGGAAACAAGCCTCCACAAATCGTCATTCCAAACGAGTATCTCCACCAATGAAGGCGATACGGCAACCTATGACGTAACTGTCGCAGCGGCTCAAGCAGCTGAACGAGCGTATCATGCAGGACTTACAAACCTGACAGACGCGCTGAATGCCAGCGCAGCAGACCAATCAACCAACTACGTCAGCGATGATTACCTCGCATTCAACGTTCTTGATGGTGACGTTGATACAATCAACCACACGGGCAAAAGCGATCCAGCCCCATGGTTGAGCATTGATCTGGGAGAAGATGCTCTGATTGAGTTTATTGATCTTGAGAACCGTCAGGACAACTGGACAAGCTCTCGTCTGACCGGAGCTCACATCGAAGTGTTGGATGATGGGGCAGTGGTTTGGTCATCCTCTGATCTGACTTCCGCACACAACCAGCTGATTGAAGTTGGCGGTATAGTTGGTGACGAAGTTCGCATCGATCATGCAGGTGGGCACTATCTGCACATCGCTGAAATCGATATCTATGGTGATTTCATAGCCTAAGACGGCACAAGGACACGGATCTAAGACGGTCCGTGTCTCTCTTATCTCGGGTGGAGTTGTCATTTATAGTTATGTCTAGGACAGCTGACACCTTTCTGGCCTGTCTTGGTGGGCTTCTTGCTTACTTATCCTGAGTGAAACATGTCTTCTCAACAATCAATTTCACGCCAGCGCCCTATGGTGGCTGAGGCGTTTGCGGCGTCTCGGTCCGGGTATGCGGGCG
>NZ_LMCJ01000013.1:324881-327577 GCF_001623085.1 Pseudovibrio sp. W74 | reverse complement strand
GCGGAATGCCGCAAGCGTATTTATGCCCGCGCCAGCGCTGAGACCCAGATGAACATGGCAACGGCTGCTGCTGCCATTGCTGGCAAAGCCGTTACTGATCGTAGCGCTGATGAAGCCAAGCTTTTGACCGGCACAAAGGCTGCTCTGGATTGGGTGGGTGTTATGCGCTCCAAATGCCTGGAGCTTGCAGAAGATCCGGGCACCGATTTCACACTGGATGCCAGCTGGCCGGAGTGCCCGCCTGCTGTGGTCGCTCTGGTGGAGCGGTTTTAACAAGGCGGAACATATCCGGCGAGATAATCGCCCGGTGGCTTCAATATGGAGCGGAAGGCCCGGAAGGTTCCGGGCACCGGGCATCCAGCGCTAACAAGAAACCCGGCCAGTGGAATGAAGCATAACACTGCTCCCGCCGCATCAACTCAGACCAGCTGAGCTGCGGGACTGTCTTATGCGAGACGAGAAATGGAGTCTATCTATTGCCGGAGTTGTTCGGCACTCCTCCTCAAAAAAGAAGAGAACGCCCTTCAGGGGCGCGTAGAAATCAAGTGTCGCCGTTGTGGCACCTTCAACGATCTGAGGCCAGATGAGCCCAAGAAAACAACAGATCGCACATGAGTACAGAGCACCTTCCTCCCCTCCCTGACAAAGCACCAGGTATCCCGCCTAAAGACCGCTACAAACGCCAGTTTGGCATTTTAATCATTGCAGAAGACGAGCAGCAACAAGCAACCATCTATGACGGCGTTCGCGCCCTGGGTGGAGCTAAACTCAAGGTGGTTGCAACATGAAGCTGAACATAAACCACCAAAGCCCGGACTATAACAGCTTCCGTATGGCACGGCTGAAGTCCTTGTTTAACTGCGAAGACGGCAACCACTTTAAGCTGAGCGTTGACCTTCCCGTTGAGGGCATGGACTGGAAACTGGGACTTATCGTCGGCCCCTCAGGGTCTGGTAAAACCAGTCTTGGACAAAGCATCTTTTCAGATGCCTCTTATTTCAAAGGTTTTGACTGGCCGGATGATCAACCCATCATTGACGCAATTTCTCCCCATGAGGAAATGGATCATATCACGGGCGCATTATCGGCTGTTGGCTTAGGCAGTGTGCCCGCCTGGACGAGACCCTACAAAGCCCTTTCCAATGGCGAAAAGTTCCGCGCTGATCTGGCCCGGATCTTATGCGAGACACCGGAAACCATCGTCATCGATGAGTTTACCTCTGTCGTAGACCGGCAGATCGCAAAGATT
This sequence comes from Pseudovibrio sp. W74, assembly GCF_001623085.1. Lineage (NCBI taxonomy): Bacteria > Pseudomonadati > Pseudomonadota > Alphaproteobacteria > Hyphomicrobiales > Stappiaceae > Pseudovibrio > Pseudovibrio sp. W74. The sequence goes on along the minus strand of NZ_LMCJ01000013.1, from coordinate 326,328 downwards.
GGTGCAGGTGCATTCGCCAAAGCATGGCGCAGGCAGGCATCAGGACAAGCGGTGCTCTTGTCCTGTCACTATGACATTATTGAATGGCTGCAACCCGATTGGATCTTAGATACGGCAACAGGGAAGTTTTCCGGGAGGTGTCTTCGGCAACGCCCCAAGCTTGACCTCGACATATACGAGACCAACTGGCGATACTGGCCGCATTTTGAAACGCATCACTATTTGAAGCTTCCTCATATGATCGCAGCAACCTGTTATGTCGCCTTTGTTGGCGATGAGCCGGTTGCTCATCTTGCCGTCAGTACACGCCCAGGCCTGGTGGAGGCCCGTGCTTGCCGAATGGTGGTCATGCCTGAATGGCAAGGTGCAGGCGTTGGGATGCGGTTCCTCAATGCGGTGTGTGCTGCATGGCGACGAGGCCAGAACCGCTACAACAAACCCATGGCAACACTGTTCCATACCAGCCATCCGGCCTTAGCCGAGGCGCTTCGGCGTAGTCCGTTATGGGCTCAGGTGTCCTGCAACCTGACTGGGGGCAAAGCCTCACGTGGGCTTAAAACGAAGTCGCGATACGGCGGACATTTCCGGGCGGTACAGGGCTTTAGATACGTTGAAGGAATGCCATCATGAAAGTCGTGATAATTGGACAAAAGTGGCTTGGTGAACGGGCTCTGGAAATGGTCCTGAACAGCGGTCATGATGTTGTGAAAGTCATAGCACCGGAAAGCGACAGACTAAACACCAATGCAACGAGCAAAGGTTTGGCTGTGTCGATCCCACCTTCTCGGCAGGCATCCGTCACTGCTCTCGATGTGCCGGATTGTGATATCATTATCTGCGCTCATGCGCATGTCAAACTCGCCCCCTGTGCGCTCTTAAAACCACGTCATGGCGCTATCGGATATCACCCATCTCTACTACCTCTCTATCGCGGCAAAAATGCAATTGCTGACACCCTGAAAGAACACCAAAAAATCATTGGTGGAAGCGTCTATCTCTTGGATGATGGCTGGGATACCGGGCCAGTTCTGTTTCAAGATTGGAGCTTCGTACAGGACGGAGACGATGCTGCCTCAATCTGGCGGCGGGTACTGGCTCCTATGGGATTGGAGCTGCTGGAACGCGCTGTATCTCATTTAGAGGCATTTGGACACTGGCCAGAGGCGCAAATGCAGAAAACTTAGCTCCCAAAAGGGTGTCTTAAACGATCACTAAACCGGGTGTTAGAAAGACGCGTTTTGTCGTCCTTCTAACGCTCATATTTTGTAGGGAAAGAAAAAAGGTCGCTGTGCACGTTATATCGCCCACCTATGCAAAATCTCACGCCGCGCCACATCACTCTGCGCGGAGAAGAATTCAGCCAGCGGTTGGAGCAAAAGTGTCAAACTATGCCGGAAAAAGTGTCAAACCTTGAGAAAACTGAGCGAATGCTCAATTTATTATCTAA
>NZ_LMCJ01000013.1:288360-324831 GCF_001623085.1 Pseudovibrio sp. W74 | reverse complement strand
GATTCGAACCACCGACACGCGGATTTTCAATCCGCTGCTCTACCAACTGAGCTATCCGGGCACATTCTGCTAGGTCGGTTTGTTTCCCGTCCTGCGAAGGTGAGCGTCTTATAGGGTGCCAAATTTCTCCTGTCCAGCAGGCAAATGCATTTTTTACAAAGAAATCTGTTTTCTCCACTGCCTGCTCACCTTTTTCTCTTAAGCGCCTTAAATCATGAGGGTTTTATCCCAAAATGAGCCTCACGATGGCATTGAATAGCCTAAGTAGGTGCCCCTTTTTCCGAAATATCCCAAAATAGCGCCACCATATTTCGCATGGCATCGCGAGCAACCGGTTTGAGAATATGCTCATTGGGCGCATGTTGCGAACAACCAGCATAAGAATGCGGAACCCAAACGGTTGGCAGGCCCAATGTTTCTGCAAAGCACTCATTAGGCAAGGAGCCAGCAAGGTTTGGCAAAAGGTGGGGTGTCTTGCCACTGGTTTCTTCCAGGGACGCCATCACCATGCGCACCCAAGCATTATCTGGCGAAAGGCGCGTTGCATGAAAGAAGCCGCGATCTTCCTGCCTTATCTCGACATTATTAAATCCATTGGCATCCAGATGCGCACGCAAAGATGGGACGAGACCCTGTACATCCGTTCCCACGACGTAGCGCAGCTGGCAAACTGCGAAGGCATAACCATCAATCGCGTTTACTGGTGCTTCTGGTACGCCGCTCTTCATTGCGAGCACGGCAAAGGAGTTCCAGCCAAACACACGCTCGGCAGGGGTGAGACCCTCCTCTCCCCAATTCTCGTTTATGGTCGGGCCTTGACTATCACCAACGGGAAGATCACTCAGAGCTTCCCTAATGTCTGGTGTCAGGCTGGTTGGGCGCCAACTAGGAATCTGGATTTGACCGCGTTTGTCCGCGATGCAGGAGATTGCATTGGCAAGAATAATGGCGGGGTCTGCAAGCAGCCCGCCCCAGTTGCCTGAGTGATTGGCACCATCACGCAAGTTTACTTGTAGTGTGAATGTTTGCGCACCACGCGCACCGGTGAAGACTGTTGGTGTATCCGATTGCAAGCGCGGCCCGTCAGAGGCGATCAGCACATCCGCTGCCAACATCTGCTTGTGTTCATCGAAGAACTCTTGCAGGCCAGCGGAGCCGGTTTCTTCAGAAGTCTCAATGATCACCTTGCAGTTGAAGCCAAGTTGCTTCTTTTCCTGCAAAAGGCATCCCAAGGCCTGAAGGTTAATGAGATGCTGGCATTTATTGTCAGCTGTACCGCGCCCGTAAATGCGCTCGCCGTCTTCTTCCAGAACGAACGGGTCTCTTCCCCCCATCCAGTTACCGGCTTGTCCGCGCACAACATCTCCGTGCCCGTAGGTCAGAACTGTCGGGAAACTTGGATCTTCGATGCGTTCACCGAACAGGAAGGGGCCGCCAATCGGGTTCGGATTGTCGAAGATGTGCGTTTTGAAGCCAAGACGCTCGAGAAGTGGTCGCATCTCCTCTTTCAGATAACGCATCAATTGGTGTTTTTGGTAGGGTTCCTGACTTTCCGTCGGAATAGCGATTAATCGGGCCAGGTCAGTGAGGAATGCGCCGCTGTCGAAATATGTTTCCGCCCGTTGGATGGCTTCATTGCGACTGGACATTCTCATTCTCCCTTTCAGACTAGGTGCGCGCAGTTAATCACTTAAGGGGGTTCCAATCCACTCTGTTTGTTTCAGCAGCTTTAATGCACTCTGAAGACCAGCGCCCGTTGCAATGCACATGCCGGGCAGGATCATCCACTCCAACGCCCAAGCTGAACCTGAGCGCTCTTGTTCATGCACCAAGGCGCTATGCATCGCAGAGACCTGGGTGCTGTTGTAACGGGCAAGCGTTACCAGTAATTCCGCGTTGATCGGGTTGTGTTTGTGGGCCATGGCTGAGGAGCGTCCACCACCGGAAAGTTTAATTTCCTCAAGGCCCTGTTGTGCCATCAAGGCAACGTCCGTACCAATCTTGCCAAGGCTGCCGGAGATCATGGAGAGAACGTTTGCGTAATCCACCATATTGTCCCGCTGCGTATGCCATGAATGCTCCGGAACTCTCAGGTCCAGCTCTGCCGCCATATGCGCGGCAATAGCAACTGCATGTTCGCCCTGAGCATGGCTTGTTCCTACAGGTCCGCCAAACTGAAGCACTGCAACCTCCGGAGCGACATCGTCTAGCCGTTGATAGTGCCGTTTCAGCGGTTCAATCCATGTGGAAATGCGGTCACCTGCGGTTATTGGCAGCGCGGCTTGCATGCGCGTTCTGCCCATCAGCGGATAATCACTATTCGCCGATTTCACAGTTTCAAGTGCAGCGATGACCGCAGACAAGCGTTTTTGCAGAATTTGAGAGGTTTTTCGCAGAGCTAATGCCAGTGCGGTGTCCATCACATCCTGACTGGTGGATGTTTTGTGGCATTCTCCAGCGTATGGCTCGCCAACGCGCATGCGCAGTTGCTTGATGAAAGCCGGGATTGGCAGGCCATCTTTTGCGACGCCTGCCTTGATCCGCGTTATGTCAGGTGCAAACCCTTTGCAGCCAGCAAGCACAGCGTCCTTTGCTTCGGCTGAAACCAGAGAATGTGCGAACAAGGCCTTGGTGAGAGCCACTTCATAAGCCAGATAGTGATCCAGAGTTGTTTCCAGAGCGAAGGCGCGTTGCACGTCCTCATCTCCAAACAATCCGCTCCACATAGGGTTGGTGAAGAGGCTCACACTCACATTAGTCCCTTTCCAGCGCGATCGCGATGCCCTGACCAACTCCAATACACATAGTGGCCAGTGCGCGTTTTTTGCCTTGCAGGCTCAGTTCCAACGCTGCGGTTCCGGTGATGCGTGCGCCGGACATGCCCAGTGGGTGGCCCAATGCAATCGCCCCGCCATTCGGGTTGATATGAGCTGCACCTGCATCCAACCCCAGTTCGCGCAGAACTGCAATCCCCTGACTTGCAAAGGCTTCATTGAGCTCAATGACGTCAAAATCAGAAGGTTGCAAATTTAACCGCGCGCATAGTTTTTGCGCTGCAGGAGCAGGGCCAATGCCCATAATGCGCGGTGCAACACCGGCTGTCGCTCCGCCAAGCACGCGTGCAATTGGGGTCAGACCATATTTTTTGACCGCTGCTGCAGAGGCAACAATCAACGCAGCAGCGCCATCGTTGACACCTGAGGCATTACCCGCAGTCACGCTGCCATTTTCACGGAAGGGTGTCGGCAGCTTTGCCAGTTTCTCGGCAGTTGTCCCTGCACGTGGGTGCTCATCAGCGGACACGATAATCGGATCGCCTTTGCGCTGCGGGATTGTGACCTCGATGATTTCCTTGGCAAGGCGGCCATTTTCTTGTGCAGCCGCTGCTTTAGCCTGTGAGCTCGCGGCAAACGCGTCCTGATCAGCACGGGAGACACCAAAGTCTTCAGCAACGTTTTCACCAGTTTCAGGCATGCTGTCGATGCCGAACTGCTTCTTCATTTTCGGGTTCACAAACCGCCAGCCAATGGTGGTGTCGAACACTTCGTTGGCACGAGAAAACGGTGAGGTCGCCTTTGGCATCACAAATGGCGCACGGGACATAGATTCCACGCCGCCAGCAATCACAAGATCGCATTCACCTGTCTTGATGGCACGAGAGGCTGCAATGACAGCATCCATACCAGAACCACAAAGGCGGTTCAGCGTTGTCCCAGGCACAGCCTCTGGCAAACCTGCCAGCAGCGCGACCATGCGAGCCACGTTGCGGTTGTCTTCACCAGCCTGATTGGCACAGCCGTAATACACTTCATCAACGGCTTCCCAATCAACTGACGGGTTCCGCTCCATCAATGCTTTAATTGGCAATGCGCCAAGATCGTCCGCCCGAACAGAAGACAGCGCGCCCCCATAACGACCAATCGGTGTTCTAATATAATCGCAAATATATGCCTCAGACATCAGGCCGTCTCCACTCTGTTACCCGCATGCGCCGCCGCCGTTCGCGCTTTTAATGCGCGCAGAACAGACAGTTCCTCCTCAGTCGGCACAGGGGTCTCCTGCAAATCATCCGAGAACCGTACAGCCCAAGACACTGTTTGTTGCACCCGTTCTTTGGTCGTACCCGGATGAAGCGAGACCACTGTCAGCTCTTTGGTAACAGGATCAGGTTTCCAGATGGCAAGGTCGGTAATCAGCAGGGTTGGGCCTTTTGTGGTGATGCCCATACGAGCTCGGTGGTCACCTCCCTCTCCGTGCCCAAAGGAGGTGAAAAAGTCCAGTTTCTCAACAAAACCACGCTTGCTCTGCTTCATGGTGATGTAAGTTTCCTGAGAGGAAGAGGAGATCTCAGGCGCTCCGCCGCCACCCGGCAATCTTACCGTTGGATGGTCGTAGTCACCCACAACAGTGGTGTTGATGTTAGCGAAACGATCAATCTGCGCTGCCCCCAGAAAACCGACTGTGATCTTGCCACCTTGCAACCAGTAGCGGAACATCTCGGTTACTGAAACCGTCGTCAGCGCTGTGTCACAAAGCTCACCATCTCCAATGGAAAGCGGCAAAATATCTGGCGCAGTGCCAATCGTTCCACTCTCATAAATCAGCGTAATATCTGGTGCGTGAGTTAAACGGGCGATGTTACAGGCAGCAGATGGCGGGCCGATGCCCACAAAGCACACATCCGTGTTGCTCAAGGCGCGGGATGCCGCGATGGCCATCATCTCGTCCGGGGTAAAGTCTGGTGCTGTCACGGAGTTACCTCCAGCCCTTTGATGCGGTCAGCAAACACCTCTGGTCCCTGTTTCAGCACGTGTTCTTCCATCCATGCCTGAAACCTCTCACGATCTGCTGCGATCGGATCCCAGTCGATATACGTCTTGTTGTCTCTGCCGTAATACCCTTGCGCATAAGACGGATGTGCCCCGCCGCGCACTTCGCAAATAGCGGAGACGGTCCAGTGTGGCAGGATGCACGCGTTCATATGCGTGTCCAGCTCATCAACCACTTCCTCAACCGTCACAATGGAGTGCGTAGCAGCCAGCACGGCTTCCTTTTGGACACCTACAATTCCTTCAATCAGCACGTTGCCTTTGCGGTCAGCTTTAAGAGCATGGATGAAAGCAACATCAGGACGAATGGAAGGAACAGCAGCTAGTTCCTCACCCGTGAAAGGGCAATTTATTTTTTTGATATTCGGATTTACGCGCTGAAGTTCTGTGCCCATATAACCACGAAACACGGCGCATGGCAGGCCAGCAGCCCCAGCTTCATATGCATTGGCAAGAGCGGCGTGGGAGTGCTCTTCAATCTCGATGGAGCGCGGCCAGCCGTTTTCGATTGAATCACGCACACGTCGCAATAACCCAACACCCGGATTACCCGCGTAGGAGAAGATCAATTTCCTGACCAGCCCCATGCCGATGAGCTGATCATAAATAAGATCAGGCGTCATGCGAATGACAGCGAGTTCATCAATGCCCTGCCGAATAACTTCGTGGGCAGCGGCGTGGGGAATAAGATGCGTAAAACCCTCAAAAGCGGCAGTGTCACCGCTTTTGAGGTATTTCGTGACCGCATCTTTTAAAGACAGAAATTCAGCCATATTTATCAATCAGATATCAAAGAAGACGGTTTCGTTTTCACCCTGAATGTAAATGTCAAAGGTGTAGGTGTCGCCGGATTGCTTCGCGATCAGCGTTGATACGCGCACGCGATGTTCAATACGGCCCAGCACCGGATCAACTGCGTTGGCTTCGTCCTCTTCCGGGAAGTACATGCGTGTATTGAGGCCAATGTTTATTCCGCGCGCAACGATCCAGAAGTTAATATGTGGTGCCTGTGTCCTGCCATCAGGAAACGGAACAGACCCCGGCTTCACAGTCTGAAAGCAGAACTCACCACTTTCCAGATTGACCGGCTGGCGCCCCCATCCAGTAAAGTGGGGATCAGCTTTACCACGCGTTTCTGACGGGCTGTTGAACAGACCTTCACTGTCTGCCTGCCAAATTTCCAGCATGGCGTCTTTCAAAGGCGTTCCGGTTCCATCAAACACACGACCTTTAATGGTAATGCGCTGGCCTTTGGTTTGCAGATTCACCATGCGCGCGCCAAGGTCTTCTTTGAAGATCCCTGTGTTCCCGATGAAGTTCGGTGTGCAGCCGATATGAACGTACGGACCAGCCGTCTGGCTTGGGCTTTCTTTCAGATACTCCAGCTTAGTCATATCAATTGCCCTCCATACGGTTCTCAAACATGGTCGAGCGGCGGCCACGCAGGATGATATCAAAGCGGTAGGCACGAGCGTCCATTGGCACAGAATGGTTCATGTCCAGTTTGGCAACCAGCATCTCAATCGCCGCAGGATCATTGATCGTCCTCACAATCGGACACAGCGGAATGTGCGGATCGCCCTCAAAATACATCTGCGTAATCAGGCGCTGCGCGAAACCGGAGCCAAAGAGAGAAAAATGGATATGGGACGGGCGCCAGTCATTCACCCCGTTTGGCCACGGATACGGGCCGGGACGAACGGTGCGAAAAGCGTAATATCCATTCTCATCGGTTATCACTCGGCCACACCCACCAAAGTTCGGGTCAAGCGGAGCAAGATAGCCATCTTTTTTATGACGGTAGCGGCCACCAGCGTTGGCCTGCCAGACTTCTACCAGCGCATTCGGGACTGGTCTGGCTTCTTCATCCAGAACATGGCCATGGACGATGATGCGCTCTCCATGCGCACTTTCACCAGGCTTGGCATAGTTCTGTACCAAATCGTGATCCAGCTCACCCAGCATGTTGTGGCCGAAGACTGGTCCGGTGGTTTCGCTGATTGTATTTCCGAGAGACAGAAGCGCCTTTTGCGGAGACCGCAACACGCTCGTTTTGTAGTTAGGCGACAATGCCGGAGGATGCCAGTTCCGGTCTCGTGGAAAGAACGGACCAGCATTGGTCGTTGGCTTGCTCATCTCACTCCCCTGACGCATCAAGCTGCGCGAAAACATTTTTGACGACTTTGATGGCGCTGTTTGCGGCTGGCACACCGGCATAAATTGCGGTGTGCAGCAGAGCTTCGCTTATATCTTCCCGTGTTGCCCCGGTGTTTCTTGCGGCCCGCACATGCATGGCCACCTCATCTAGGTGCCCTAACGCAGCGAGAAGCGCAATAGTTACAATGGACCGTTCTCGCAATGTCCAGTTGTGCCGCGACCACACATGCCCCCAAGCCGCTTCAGTGATAAGTTCCTGAAAAGGCGCATCAAAACTGCTCTTTTGAACTTCAGCAGCGTTCACGTGAGTGTCTCCCAACACCCTACGTCGTGTCTGCATGCCTTGTTTGTAAATTTCGCTTTGCCGCAGTTCACGCTGGTCAACCCTGTTTGGCCAACGAGAAATCGCCTGCCGAACAAGATGCGCCAGATACTCAGGTTGCTCCAGACTTGGCAGATGTCCGCAGTTTCCCACCCGCTCATATTTAGCATTCGGAATGAGGCATGCCATCTCCTCAACCAGTTCTGGCGGTGTAGACTGGTCGTCCTCACCAGCAACGCAGAGAACAGGCACGTCAATCTGCGCGGCCTGACAGGTTAGATCAGCGTCCCGAATAGCTGCACATGTGCCGATGTATCCGTCCAAAGGTGTTCGGCACAAAAGATTCCGATATCCTGCAACTGCTTCTGGCCATTTTGCCTGAAAGCCCGCTGAGAACCAACGAGACATCACTGTATCAGCGATCCCCTCCATCCCGTTGGCCTCAATTGCGTTGATACGCTCTTGCCACGTCTGTGCGTCACCGATGCGCGGTGCGGTGTCACACAGGATCAGCCCGCTCACCAGATCAGGCCGGGCGGCCTGCAGCGCCATTGCGATCATGCCCCCTACAGATACACCGCAAATCACTGCATTCTTTATGGACTGGCTGTCCATGAGCGCAGCAAGGTCACGCATATGCAAGTCAATCGAATACCGCTCATCGCCAACACTAGAAAGACCATGCCCACGTTTATCATAGGTCAGAACTTCGCCTTGATGCCCGAGATGAACCAGAAATTCATCCCAAATGCGAAAGTCCGTTCCCAATGAATTAATCAGAACCAGTGCTGGTGCTGCTGACTCTGAATTGGTCTTACTGAAGTGAAGCGTTGTAGAGTTTAATTCTATGAAGTGCATGCGCATCCCCCTAAACGGATCAATTGCATGTCTGTTTCAAAATGAATAATGATATTATCCAGACTAATCATATTGAGATTGTTATGAATAACTTACGCAGATTAAAGCTCAGGCATTTAGAAGCATTTGTGGAAGTGTCTCGCCAAAACAGCGTGAGCCGCGCTGCGGAGGTGCTTCATCTCACCCAGCCAGCCGTCACCCGTACTATTCGTGAACTGGAAGAAATATGCGGGCAGCCTTTGATTGAAAAAGACGGACGCGGTATCCGCATCACTCATTACGGTGAGGTGTTCCTGCGCCACGCAGGCACCAGTCTTGCCGCTGCCCGTAACGGCATCAATGCATTAACTCAGCTCAACTATAGCGACGGCCCAATGGTCCGCATTGGCGCTCTGCCAACAGTGGCTGCATCGCTCATTCCGCAGGCCGTTAAGGCTTTCCTTGATACAGGGTTGCGAAACAGGCTTCATATCGTAACCGGAGAGAACCACGTCTTGCTGGATCAACTGAGAAATGGCGAGCTGGATCTTGTCATGGGTCGTCTGCCAGCACCAGAGAACATGCAGGGATTGGTGTTCGAACCGCATTATCGCGAGCGTGTCGTTTTTGCCGTCGACAAGAACCATCCCCTCGCAGGAAAACCGCAGATCAGCGTGAATGAGCTGGATGCTCATCCGGTGCTAATCCCTTCTGCAACCTCAATTATTCGCCCGTTCGTCGATCGTCTTTTCATTGAGCATGGTATTCCTGAACCAGAGCAGGCAATCGAAACCGTCTCGGACTCATTCGGCAGAGCCTTCACACTGGAATACAACGCGATCTGGATCATTTCGCGCGGTGTGATTGCGCGTGAGATTGAAAGCGGCCAGTTCGTGGAGTTGCCGATTGATACACGTGCGACGGTCGGCTCTGTCGGCCTCAACATGCGCGCTGGCGAAACGCTGGATACGGCGGCCCAATGCTTTGCCGAGATCCTTATGGGACTGAGCGAACAGGAGGAAGTTCGCGCTCCAGCTCACTAAGTCAGAGCAAATTCAAGGTGCATATTGATACCCAATACGGCATGAGAAGCACGGTATTTTTCATTATTCATTTTGAAAAGTATATGTAATTCTCCGATTTCACAGTGGTGATTCCTAAGAATTCCCTTGGCGGATCATCCGGATCGTGATTAAGAATTTGACGGCCTTTGGGAGATGAGACTGCCCCAAGTAGCAGGATCAGGAAGGCTTGTCTGGTTTCGACCATTCTTCAGGAGGGTCACATACTTATGTTTGGTAATTTCAAAGGCTTCTGCGCTTCTACAGCACTTTTGCTTGCCAGTGTTTCTATGGCAGATGCAGCAGAATACACATTTAAACTCCACCACTTTCTAAGCCCCAAAGCGCCAGCGCAGACCAAGATGCTGGAACCATGGGCAAAGGCCGTTGAAGAAAATTCCGGCGGCCAGGTCAAAATCGAGATTTACCCGTCCATGTCACTTGGTGGTCGTCCACCAGAGCTGGTTAACCAGGTTCGTGACGGCGTTGTTGATCTTGTCTGGACCCTGAACGGTTACACACCGGGCTTGTTTCCACGCACTGAAGTCATGGAACTTCCGTTCGTATTCCTGGATGATCCACGCGCGGCAAACCTTGCCCTTTACGACATGTTCAAGAGCGATCTTGAAGTTGAATACAAGGGCTTGGAAGTCATGTTCTTGCACGTGCATGCAGGTGCAGGCCTTCATACACGCGACAAGGAAGTCCGCAGTCCGGCTGATATGGCAGGTATGCGCATTCGTACGCCATCGCGCACCGGTGCATGGGTGATTGAAGCGCTTGGCGCGTCTCCTGCAGCTATGCCGGTTCCTGAGCTGCCAACAGCTCTGCAAAAGGGCGTGATTGATGCGGCATTTATTCCTTGGGAAATCATTCCACCGCTGAAAATTCAGGAACAGACTGAGTATCAGATCGAAGGTGCTGGCAAAGCGCGCTTTGGTACTTCTGTCTTCCAGGTTTCCATGAACAAAGACCGCTGGGAAGGGTTACCTGAAGACATTCAGAAGGCTTTCCGTGATGCATCTGGTCCTGAATGGTGGGCAAAGGTTGGTGAAGTTTGGCGTGCGACAGATGACTTTGGCATCGGCCTCGCTGTAAAGTCAGGCAACAAACACATCACTCTTTCTGAAGAAGAAACAGCTGTCTTTAGAGAAGCTCTGGCTCCGGTCGTTGACAAATGGACCTCAGAAGTCGCCAAAAAAGGCATTGATGGCAACGCGATTGTTGCAAAAGCACAGGCATTGATTTCCAAGCACAGCGAGTAGCTATGGGCGCCTTTCAAAAACTCGGACGCACCGGCATTGCCGGTGCATTCGAAAAACTTATTGTAGCATGGGCACTTACCGGCGGTTTGGTTCTGCTGGCGGTGGTCGCGATAAACATCTACTCCACCCTTGGCAACATATGGGCAGCTCCGTTTCCCGGGGATTTCGAGCTCACTGAGATCGGCGTTGCTATCGCAGTCTTTTCCTTCCTGCCCTTCTGTCAGATCACCGATGCCAATGTCACAGCGGACATTTTTACCAGTAAGGCTGGTCCTCGTTTGAAAGCGTTTCTGGCGTTGATCGCATCGCTCATTGCGTTTGGGTTTGGGTTGTTGCTGTTGTGGCGGATGTACCATGGTATGTCTGATCAAAGAGAGTACGATTACACCACCGCAATTTTGCAGATCCCTGTTTGGTATGCGTATGTACCTGTTTTGATTTCGCTTTTTCTGTTGAGCATTGGGGCGATTATTACGCTGAGTGAAAACACCAGAGAACTGACTCGGAGAACCTGATGGCGGCAAGTCTTTTCATGGGCTTTGGAGCCCTCGCCATTTTGGTGTTCCTCATTGTCATCCGTATCCCGATTGCCTACGCGATGATCCTTGTCGGCGGCGTTGGAATTGCACTTGTCAACGGCCCAATGCTGCTGCTTAGTCAGTTGAAAACATTGGCATATGGCCAGTTCGCCATTTACGATCTCTCTGTCATTCCGCTATTTATTCTGATGGGAGCGCTCGCCTCTAAAACCGGCTTGAGCCAATCCCTGTTCAGAGCGGCCAATGCATGGCTTGGCTGGATGAAAGGCGGCACGGCTATGGCTGCGATTGCCTCCTGTGCCGGGTTTGGCGCTGTTTGCGGATCATCACTCGCGACCGCCTCAACCATGGGCAAAGTCGCTCTGCCAGAGCTGAAGCGTTATAATTATTCATGCGCTTTGGCCACCGGCACGCTCGCAGCTGGCGGAGTTCTGGGCATTCTCATCCCGCCAAGCGTTGTTTTGATCATCTATGCGGTGATCGTGGAGGCGAACATCGTTACTATGTTCGTTGCTGCGTTTATTCCGGGTATTTTAGCCGTTCTTTTGTTCCTCGCGGTGATCGCGCTCTACGTTTTCGTCAGTCCCTCATCTGGCCCAGCAGGTGGTGCCGGAACCCGAGAAGAGTTCCTCGCAGCCTCCCTCGGCGTGCTGCCTGTACTGACCGTTTTCGGACTTGTCATCGGCGGCATCTATTTCGGCTTCTACAATCCAACACCAGCAGCTGCTGTGGGTGTGTTTCTCGTCATGCTGTTTGGACTGCTCCAGCGCAATTTGTCCCTCAGCGATATGATCGAAGCGTTGAAGGAGACAGCAGCGACTTCCGGCATGATCTATCTGATCCTGCTGGGTGCGGAACTGCTCAAGATCTTCATGTCCCGCATTGGCTTGCCGCAGGAGACAGCGGCGTGGATTGCAGGCTCCGGTTTGGAACCCATGACCGTGATGCTGCTAATCCTGCTGGCTCTGATCGCGCTTGGCTGCCTGATGGACAGCATGTCCATGATGTTGCTGGTCATCCCGTTCTTCTGGCCTGTGCTTATGGAGCTGAACGGCGGCATGTATCAGGGCGCTGATGGTGCCGGATATGGCATGAGCACTGAGGACCTGAAAATCTGGTTCGGAATTCTGGCGCTGATCGTCGTCGAGCTTGGGCTGATTACACCGCCAGTGGGCATGAATGTCTTCGTGATTTCTGCTTTGGCAAAAGACACGCCGATGATCCAAACCTTCAAAGGTGTTGCGCCGTTCTTTGGCGCGGAGCTGGTGCGTGTCGCAATTCTGGTGAGCTTCCCAGCGCTAACCCTTTGGCTGCCCAGAGTCCTTTCCTAAAACGCAAAACGACAGGTTGTCTTGGCAGCATTGATTGCTGAGACAACCGAATGGATCAAAGCGCTCTGATAGCAATTTCGCTATAATTTCTGCCTATAAATCAATTTTACATATCAATCATAAACAGCAACACTGAACACCATTCAAACGTGTATTCGCAATCCATTTTACTTCTGACTTAGCGCATACCCCATTGCCGCGATCTGCCAGATGTTTTGAACCTAAGGAATTTTTCATGACCCACCATAGAGATCGTACTCAGGTTGCGATTATCGGCGGCGGTCCTGCTGGTTTATTACTCTCTCACATCCTGAGCGAAAACGGCGTGGACAGCGTTGTCCTGGAACAGCGCAGCAAAGACTATGTTCTCTCCCGCATTCGTGCTGGTCTTTTAGAGACCGGTACAGTTCAGCTGCTCCGCGATTATGGCCTTGCGGAGCGTATGGATAAGAATGGTAAGAGCAAAAAAGGCTCATGGATTACGCGGCAGGGCTTTGAAAGTCATTTCATTGATACGCACAAATGGACTGGCAAGGAGATGATGGTCTACGGCCAGACCGACATAACCGAAGACCTGTATGACGCCCGCGAACGCGCTGGCGGCAACATCATCAACGAAGCCACTGACGTGACCCTTCATGATGTGACCTCTGACAAGCCTTCTGTGACCTACGTGAAAGACGGACAGACCTGTCATCTGGACTGTGACTACATTGCTGGCTGCGATGGCTTCCATGGTGTCAGCCGCAAGACCATTCCTGACGACATTTTACGCACCTATGAGCGGGCTTATCCGTTTGGCTGGCTTGGCATCATGGCAGAAGTGCCACCCCTGCCGGATCTGGTCTATGCCTATCATGAGCGTGGCTTTGCACTTGCCTCACAGCGCAACCGTCTGTTGAGCCGCTATTACATTCAGTGCCCGCTGACAGACAGTGTTATGGACTGGTCCGATGAGCGGTTCTGGGAAGAGCTGATCGCCCGCTTCCCTGCGGATGTGGCGTCAGATATCGTCACCGGACCCTCTATTGAAAAATCCATTGCCCCGCTCCGCAGCTTCGTGGCTGAGCCAATGCAATACGGACGTATGTTCCTCGCAGGCGATGCAGCTCACATTGTGCCACCAACCGGAGCGAAGGGGCTCAATCTCGCAGCCTCTGATGTATTTTATCTCTCACGCGGATTGATTGAACAGATCAAGAGCAATCACTCCGCTCATCTGGAGCGTTATTCCGAGCTGGCTTTGCGCCGTGTGTGGAGCTCTGAGAATTTCTCGTGGCGGATGACGCAGTTGATGCACGTCTTCCCGGACATGAACGGGTTCGATGCCAAAATCCAGCAGAACAGCTATGAGCTGCTGCTGCAAAACGAGACCCAACAGCGAGCGCTGGCAGAAGAGTATGTTGGCTTGCCGTTTGAAGAGCTGGACGCGCTGACTTTATCAGCCGCTTAATCCAGCGATTGGAGAGAGGCCCATCCCTCTCTCCCCACCACGCGAACGCGGCTGACTATTCTGTTTTGTCAGCAATTTCAATAATCGCTGCGGCAAAGGCCTCAGGGTTTTCTTGCGGCAGGTTATGTCCTGTACCCTCGACGAGACGCGCCTCATAATATCCGTTGAAGTTTGTCTCGTGCCCTTTGCTGTGCCGCGGTGGGCTTACGCCATCATTGGCACCAAGCAATGCAATGGCTGGCACATTAATCTTCGGTTGTGCGGTGAGCAGAACCTCGATCTTCTCAAAAGCGGGATCTCCCTCAACCAGCCCAAAACGGTGTCTGTAGGAGTGGATGACAGTCTCAACAAAATCAGGATTGTCAAAGCTCTCGGCGGTTTCGCGGAAGGTTCGGCGAGAAAACTCCCAGGTGGGTGACCATTGCTGCCAGAGCATTTTTGTCAGATCTTCGCGGTTCTCAGTCAAACCATTGCGGCCACGTTCACTCTGGAAATAGTACTGATACCACCAGAGCTGTTCCTCCTCAGGCGAGGCAGGTCGGTAAGCTGCAGGAATGTTCTGGATGTTGTAGGCCACCCCGCCACTCACGAGCCCCCTCACCTTTTCCGGCCAGAGGGCTGCAGCGATGCAGGCTGCGCGGCCACCCCAGTCATAGCCCGCAACAATCGCCTGCGGCAGCTCCAAAGCCACCATCAGTGACCGCAGATCAAAGGCCAATGCGCCTTGCTGACCGGAGCGCGGCGTTTGCGGAGACAGATATTGGGTAGGCCCGTAGCCACGCAAGTAAGGGATGATGCAACGAAAGCCGCGATTGGCGAGGATGACGGAGACTTCGTCATAGCTGCGTACATCATACGGAAAGCCATGAAGCAGAACAGCTGGAACACCTGATTTCGGCCCAACATCCATATAGGCGATGTTCAGCACCCCGGCTTCAATAAACTTCATATGTCCAGTCCCCTATATCGCGCGGTCCCTTGCGCAACACTATAGATCAGGCCTGCTATGAGAAAGTAATAAACTTTCATACTCAAAAGCCTCCGAACAGCCAAAATCGCCTGTTCGGTATGCCGAAAGACCCGAGCCGATATTCAAAAAGCCTTCAATACTCCACTTAACTCTGACAAAGACTGAATTTCTGCATCAGCTCGTATGGGAAGATCTGTGGGCCAGATAGCGCCATTCGGAAACCAAACGGATTTCATTCCAACTGTTTGGGCCCCGGAAACATCAGCCGTTGGAGAGTCGCCAACAAAGACGCAATCTTCAGTCCGCACTGATAGATTTCCAGCTGCAAGTTGAAAAATCTTCGCATCTGGTTTTCGCAACCCAACCGCCTCTGAGATAATGTAGTCGTCGGCGAGTCTGTCCAAATTTAGGGCCAGAAGAGACCTCAACTGTATGTCGGTCCTTCCGTTAGTGACAATTCCGATTTTTGCACCTAAGGCCCTAATTTCACTAAACGCCTCGTTAAGCCCCTCAAACGGCATCGCAAATCGCCATGCGTTTCGCATGTAGTGATCGTATAACTCAGCTGCGAGATTTTGGTCGTCTATTCCAAACTCTTTGAATAGCGTTTGGTACACTTTATATTTTGACGACTTCCCGCGATTGTCGAGCTCCAACAAACGAGCCACGACATGAGAAGGAGTCGGGAACACGTTCGGGTACTGGTTGTTTAACTGGTCTTCTGCGAACGCCTTCAATGAAGACGTGCGAGCAAAAAGCGTTTCATCAAGATCAAATATTACTGCAGAAATCATAGCTGGACTGTGAACACCTTAACGGCAGTTCGTCAAGTTCCGCTTTGGCCACACTCCGCCTGCCCAAGCATACCAGTTGTTGGAGATGGTCAATTCAGGATGACGCATTATTACTCACTGTGAGATTTTTTGGCTTCGCAACATCAGCAAGGAGGAAGCCATTCTGCAAACTCACATTTAAGACGGGCAACTTCTTCTGCATTTTGCATGAAGCAATCGAAGCCGCCGTCATAGGGCGCAAATATGCGCGATGTTTCCCGGTTCATGAGTAGAAAACGCTCTTCATCCTGTGCTGCATCTTTAAGGGCTTCGCGATAGACCTCAGGAAACCAGCGAACCTCATTGCCGTAAAAGCCTATGGTTTCCTCTTCGCCCCATGGGTCATCCTCATACTTCCATTTGAACCAGTACTTCAGACGAAACTGATCAAGAAGCTTGTGACTGTAAGGGAGAGGATACTTATCGAAATTCGGGAAATACGAGATGAAGAGGCAATTCTGCCCCTCCTTTAAAATCCGATTGGCCAGTACCCTGCCTCTGTTAAAGACAATTGCGGCTTCTTCCGGCGTTTCTGCGTATCGTCTTGTATCCGGCAGTGCATGGAACCTGACCCACCTTTCGGGCAGTACATCACGGAGGTAATGGCTATAGGGAGGGAGGTCTCCAAAATAGCCTTTCCATTCATCAATGAACCTTTTCACAATGATACAACCCTGTCTCAACCACTCAGCGGAACCATTGAATAATCAGAGGACACTTAGTTGAGATTGGTTCGAATTTTCCTAGGTAAATAGCTGCAATCCGTTTTGAATTGAGAAGAATTACAGGAACGCCTTCACATCTTCTGTGCTCTGCATGGCCTTAGAAAAGGCCGCAAAAATGCGGGTGGAAACGGGATTGCTCACGGCTTCAAATTCCGCATGCCACTGAATGCCAAGGAAGAACGCTTTGTCTGGATGATGAAAGGCTTCAATCACGCCGTCCTCGGAAAGAGCATCAAGCACCAGCCCGTCTCCAAGCGTCTCAACCGCCTGTTCGTGCAGAGAGTTTACCTGATGGTCGCCTTCACCAAGGATAGAGTTCAGCAGTCCATCCTCCTCAAGGATGAGTTGATGAGCTGCCCCGTATCTTTGTTTTGGTGGCAGCGTGTAGTCGATGGGGTGGTGCAGCGAAAACTCATGGTTCGCATAAAGGTCATTTCGGATGGTGCCGCCGAAAGCCACATTCATTTCCTGCATGCCGCGGCAAATTCCAAGCAGTGGCAGGTCATTTTCAAAAGCGGCACGGATCAGCGCAAATGCGGAAGTGTCGCGTTTGTCATCAAAAGGGCCATGGCTCTCCAAGGTGCCGTCATTGTTGTAATACGCAGGCTGAATGTTGGAAGCATCGCCTGTCAGAATGAGCCCATCCACCAGCGACAGCACATGGGCCAGTTCAGCTTCCCTCAAGAGCGTTGGGATGATGAGAGGGATTGCCCCAACAGCCTGCAATGCGGCTGTCAGGTACTTATCATCAATGGTTTGCGTTCCAAGGCCCGCATCTTCTGAGGAATTCGCCAAAATTCCGACAATGGTTCTTTTATCAGCAGCCACGCTCTGCGGCGTGGTTTTGCCAGTCTTGCTTGTCATAAGCGTATCCCTTCAGGGCACGAAAACTCGTGGCGCACCTACGCGCTCAAAATCAATGGAAGAATAATTATCGCTTCAGCGATTTTGCGTAATGCGTCTCAATTCGCTGTTGCACAAATTCCAGCATGACCGACATGACCCAGTAGATGATGGAGGCGGTGATCAGCATCTCCAGAATCTTGAAGTCAGATCGTCCCTGCGTTCGTGCAATGAACATGATGTCCCAGACGCCGACGACTGAAACCAGCGAGGAATCCTTAAGCATCGCGATGAACTGGTTGCCCGTTGGCGGCACAATAACCCGCATGGCTTGGGGCAGAATGACTTTTCGAAACGTCAGCAAACGTGGCAGGCCCAACGCATCCGCAGCTTCCCATTGCCCAAGTGAGATTGACTGGATGCCAGAGCGGAAAATCTCGGTCATGTACGCCCCATACACCAGCGACAGCGCGATGATTGCTGCTGGAACGGGCGAAATGACATAGCCAATCTGCGGCAGGCCGAGATAGATCAAAAAGAGCTGCACCAGCAACGGCACGCCGCGAAAATACGAGGTGTAAAATGCCCCGACACCCTCAACCACTCCAATACCGGAGAGCTTTGCGGTGGCGCCCAGCAAGGCAAAGATGAAGGCCAGTGTGATTGCAATGGCAGAGACATAGAGCGTGGTGAACGCCCCTGTCGTTATCAGGAAGGGCAGTTTGCGCCCGATAAACTCAAAACTCAGCTCAAAGCTCAGGAAGAACCCGAAAGCACCTGCAGCAAGCAGAAGCCACACAGTGATCAGCTGAGCACGCCGGGACAGACTGAGGATGAGAAACCCCAGCCCTGACGCCAGCAGGAAAATCACCATGGATACAGAAAAACGCCCCCACCAGCTGGCAAGTGTTTCTTCACTCATCGCAGGGCGAAGGAATGACCCAATCACGCCTTGATTGAACGCGAGATAAAACGCGATCACAAAGGCCAGTGATCCGAGCGTTGCTGCTGCTTTCAGGCGGGCCGGACCCTGCCTGAAAGCGCCATTGGTGAGTGTGACCATGATTTTACTTAACGCTCACGAGGTCCGCGCCGTGCCATTTCACGGAGAGCTTGGTCAAAGTGCCATCACTCTTCATGTCCTCAACAATGGAAGCCAGCTTGTCGCTGAGCTCTTTGTCGCCTTTATCAATCGCAATCGACAGCGGCTCATAAAAGATCGGATCACCCAACTGCTTGATCGGCAGGCCCTTCTTCATCGCCTGCTGAATAACAGGAACAGACTGCGCCAATGCGTCAAGGCGCACGCCATCGCCCAGAGACAGTTCGTCAAACTCGTTGATATCGCTGTAAAGTTTGATTTCACCCGGTGTCACAGCGTATTCGAACGCCGGTGCGCCAACCGCATCAATCTCAAGCTTGTGCTCCAGGTACTTGTGGTAGGTGGACGAGCCCACAACGCCGATCACCTTACCGTCCAGATCCTTAAGCGATGTTGCCTTGGAGTTTTTGTGAACCGCAAAAGCTGCCGGGGTGTAGTAGTACACGGCAGGAAAATCCAGCACCTGTGCGCGGGCTTTTGTTGGGGTCATGGACCCGACAACCATATGCCATCTGCCAGACCAGCGGCCCGCAGTCATGATTTCCCAACCCGGCGTTACAAACTGCACCTCAACACCAAGACGCTTTGCGATCTCTTTGGAAACGTCAATATCAAAGCCCTGCAGCTGGTTGTCGTCTCCCATAAAGGCATTCGGGCGGTAATCTGAGTTAGAGCCCACGAGCAACGTCTTGCTCTTCATGATCGCATCCAGAGCCTCTCCCGCCTGTGCGCTCATGCCAACAACGCTTGCAGAGACAAATAGTGCAGCCCCTAAGATGGCTTTCCCGGTATTTTTAAACATCCCAACCCCCAAATTCGTCATTATGACGGATATTTCTCAAAGTTTTGGGCAGTTTATAAGTGCGGGTTAGAGCAAGACAAATCAGTCTGATTGATCCATGTATAGAAAAACTCTATACATCATTCATGGCCATCTCTCGACGTTTCGTCCCCACCCTTCAGGAATTACGTGCACTTGCGGCAGTTGCACGGCACAAATCTATCTCCGCGGCCGCGCGGGAACTGAACGTCTCACAACCAACAGTATCCTATCATATCAAGCAGTTAGAAGAGCGTTGGGACGTTAAGCTGTTCCGCATGAACGGGCGCAATCTGGAGCAGACGGAGCTGGTTCAGGATATCCTTTCGGAAGTCTCAGCAATCAACAATGGTATAGAGAACCTCTCATACCTCCTCGCCAGCCAGACCGCACGAAAGCAGCTCACAATCGGCATTGCACCGTCTCTCGCCTCCATCATGCTGGTCCCGCGTTTAGCTCAATTCTCCGCTTTGCACCCGCATGTGGCGATCCGGATCAGTGCAGCCAATCGCTTCGTTGATTTTGCGGAGGAAAAGCTCGATGTGGCGCTGCGCTTGCTGCCCAAGCCTGAGGGCGATCTCGGCGCGTCTCCGCTTATTCCCCTGCCGCAAGAGCGGATGCGTGTGGTGTGCTCACCAAACTATCTGGAGACCATCGCAGGAGAGCGTCTGGCACCGCATTCAACACCAGTTGAGCTCTTTGCCAAAGCTGATTTCATTCATGAAGACGAGGCCTTCCACTGGCAGAAGTATCTGGAAGCCAGTTGGCCTGACTTTTCCGGCCAGATGGTGCAGCAGCTCACCTTCAACAACACGGACCTTATCCTGCAAAGCGCTATTGCCGGACGTGGCTTTGCCATTCTCAGAGACCTCTATATCATAGATGCATTGAATGCAGGCACGCTTGTAGAGCCGTTTGCTGAGACGCTCCCTTGCCAGCGCGCTTTTCAGTTTGTCTTGCCAGAAACGTCTATCCCCTCAGCCCCGGTTTGGGATTTCATCAACTGGCTGAGTGACGAGATGACAAAGATGCAAATTCGCTAAGCAACTTGCCCCCCAAACCAACTGGATAAGATAGTCAAGCTGACACTCATGCTCCCGACACATTGTCAGCTCGCCCTCACGGTTCCCGTCAATGTGCCAAGGAAGTAATCATCTTTTGCCCCATCTGCTCAAAACATCGTCAAGCAAACAAAATTCTAACTCTAAGTGATTATCAATAATTCACTTTAGCACTATACAATATTCATTGGTTATGTATTGTCATATTAAATAAATATAATTCCTATATTCATGAAAACAAATTCTCACATCAATAAATATAACAAAATTAAAATCACTAAACCAAACCACGGAAACAAACTACTTATATGATGACGAGCAATCAAATTATTCATCGAACCCTCAAAATAATTTACTTATCGCGGCGGAATCAAACATCGCTATCACAAGGATTTCAGGAGCGCAGCGTCCGGCCCGGCAACATGACCGGACATGCATCTCTCAGAAGGACAGGCCTTCGAAAGTAGACTTGGTCTGACTGCAGAGATATCGTAGGGTGATAGCAGGGCATACCCGTTAACCGGGTGCCAGCACACTAGCCCAAAGCCAACGGCTGAGCATAGTTATTGTCCTTTTCAGAGCCGAATACGTTCAAGAAACTCTTTTCTTATTGGAAGGAAAAGGATGGACATTCATCAACTCAAAACCTTCGTGACGGTCGCGCGCGAAGGCAGCATAACCAAAGCTTCAGAATTGCTCTTTCGCAGTCAGCCAGCTGTCAGTGCGCATATCAAAAATATGGAAGAGACATTGGGATTAACGCTCTTTCAACGCACACCGCGTGGAATGGCTGTTACACCCGACGGGCAACGCCTCCTCACGGAAGCACATCAATTGCTGGATCGGCACCAGAAATTTCTGGAAGAAGCATCCCGCTTGCGCGGCAGTCTTGCCGGTAGCCTGACCCTCGGCGCTGGCCGCAACTCCAGCACAGGCGTTGTGAGCAATCTGCTTGCGGCTATGTCTCAGGAGTTCCCCGAGGTTGAAGTTGAGCTGCAACACCGCCCCTCTGTGAAGGTGCTGGAAGGCATTCGCAATGGCAGCCTCGACGCCGGATTTTACACGGAAACAGGTGAGGATGACGCCGGACTGTCTACCTTGGAGATCTCCAATTTCTGCGTTTACCTCGCAGCCCCTGCGGATCTTGTGCCCGTTGCGGCTGAGGTGAACTGGAAGGCACTTGAAAGCGTGCCGTGGATCTACCCAAGTGGCGACTCCTGTTGCGGGCGTGTGGCAAGGGATCTTCTGGACACGCACGGTATCAGGCCCAAGCGGGTGATCAATGTGGATGATGAGGGGGTTACACGTGCTTTGATTGCCAGCGGTGTTGGTATCGGGCTCGTTCATGCCAACTCAACAAACCCACAAGAGAACCAGGGTGATATCGTCTTACTCTCTCAGGTGCAAAAATCAGCCCGCGTGTTGTTTGCGCACCTGTCCTGCCGGAAAGAAGACCCGGTGATTGCAGCGGTTCGCTCCATTCTGGCGACAGACAATTGCACCAGCCTTTCGTTTCAAGACGACCGAACACTAGAGGCGGCGCTCATCGCCTCCTGACACTTTCAAAAGAACCAGATTTGCAAGACTTCAGCTCAGCAATGGGCTGAAGTCGCTGCACTCTGCTTTCCAGTTGGGCGGATGGCTGCTCTGCCCAGTTGGCGTTAAAGACAAAAACAATCCGGAATACTGAGGAATTTTTTAGCGCAAACCCATTGTTTAATTCTCATCGGGAGAAGCCACATGCAAAGACTTCTTTACAGCCTCAGCGGAGCCTCCGGGCAACATTACTCCCCGCATGTCTGGAAAATTATGATGTCCCTGAAGCACAAGGGTCTCGATTTTGACCTGAAGCCAGTTTCCTTTGGCGACATTTCCAATATTGAAGACGGATCTTTCACCAGCGTTCCTGTGCTCAACGACCAAGGCACGCTTTTAGGCGATAGTTTTGAGATCGCCGAGTATCTGGAAGAGACCTATCAGGAGGCACCCAGCCTGTTTGATGGCGCTGGTGGCCTCCAGCTTTCCCACTTTGTGGAGAGCTACTGCAAAACCGTCCTGCACCCGACATTGGCGGTGATTGCTGTGATGGATATGTACAACATCATGAGTGATGCCGACCGCGCCTACTTCCGGCCTGCACGCGAAAAACGGTTCGGAAAACCTCTCGAAGAGGTCTACGCAGGGCGAGGCGCCGAACTGAGCACTTTGCCAGAGAAGTTGAACCCTGTGCGCGACCTGCTCACCAATCAGGATTGGTTCGGTGGTGAGAGGGCGATGCATGCAGATTATGTACTGTTCGGCACCTTGCAGTGGTGCAAAGTGTGCTGCCCAGATCCAATTCTTGCTCCGAGTGACCCCGTCAATTTGTGGTTTGAACGCATGTTGGATCTTCATGATTACATGGGTCGCAAAGCTCTCAGCGAAGCTGTTGCCGCCTAGCGCTGTCTATATTTCGCGCAACTCCAAATTACTAAGCCCTTCTGAAGGCATCGCATTTTTTTGCGGTGCCTTCTTTTTATGCAACCGCCTGTATTATCAATAATTTAGAAGCAATAACTTCCGCTGAGGCATTCCTCATCTATCCTGAGGGAAGCCATCAGTTTTTTCAGCTTGTTCAAAGCAAACCTTTCCGGCTCCATAGGGCCACACGAAAAAATATTACTGGACGCGAGGAACAAATTTCACCTCAAAACCGGCAGAGCAAACGGAGATTTATCGGAGTCTGCGCGTGCTACCGCTCTGCCCATGCATAAGAACAACGACAAGCCAACGCAGTTTGTCAGGGGAGCGCCTCGCGCAAATCCTGCATCGGCATTTTTCAGTCTTTCTTCCCAAGTGAAGGATCAGAGAATTTATGGATGCACATATTGAAGCCTCGGACTATTTGGCCAAAGGAACAGCCCCACTGTCCTTTGACTGGGTCCGACAAGTTCACACTCTGGGGCCGACTGGCACGAACTGCGAGAGAGCAGCTCTGACATGGGTACAACGTCACTGCAAAAACGCTGAGGTCTTTCTTCACCCGACCATGGAAATTGCAGCGGAAGCCGTTGCTCAATGCCGCAAGTCCGTTTTGCTGAGTGTCGTCGCCTACCCGCATCTTCATTCAATTATTTACGAGCACATCGGCCAGCTGAAACTGATGGACGTGTTCATCATGAACACCGACAACATGGTGCTGGCCTCTTCTACTGGCAAAACACCAGCCCTTTGCGCAACGCATCCGGCACCGGAAAAACTGATCCCGGCCTCTATTGAGCGCAAGTACGTCACCAGCAACGCGCAAGCCGCGGCTGTGTGCGCCAAGGGCGAGGCAGATGGCTGCATCACCACGCTGTGCGCCGCCAACGAGTTTTCTCTGACAGTCCTGACAAAGCACGGTCCCGTGCCCATGGGCTTCACCATTCATGGTCCGTTGCAGGCCGCAACACAGACTCAGCCTTCATTCACCAATGATTTTCAAAACCCCAACAGGAGGGAATTTCATGACACAGAAAGCTTATGAAACACCAATCGATATCCGCTACCGCGATACAGATTCAATGGGTCATGTGAGCAGCCCGATCTACTACGATTACATGCAGTCCGCTTATCTGGAATACATGCATGATCTGCTCAAGCTGCCTAAGTCTGAAAAGCTGCCGCACATCATGGTGAAGACCTCTTGTGACTACGTTTCTCAGGCTCTTTACGGCGATCATCTGGTTGTGTTGAGCCGTGTGACAAAGTTTGGCGGCAAGAGCTTTGAGATGCAGCATGAAATGCGCCTTGGTGATGCAGATGGCCGCGTGGTTGCCAATGCAGCTTCCACTCACGTGATGTTTGATTACGAAAAGCAGGCAACCTATCCGGTGCCGGATGAGTTCAAGACTGCGGTTGCAGCTCTGCAAGAACCTGCCGCTCATCATCAGCCAGCTTAAGATCCGTCACTTTTGAAATCTGGAGATCTCTGATGGATCTACAATGGAATGAACGTCAACAGGCTCTGCGAGCAAAGTATGCTCAAATTGGCAGCCAGATTGACCACTCAGAGCTTCACGCTGGCAAGCAGGCATTTGATCAGAACACATGGGACCGGCTTTTAGAAGCCGGTCTCTGGAAGATCATCGTCCCGGCTGAGTATGGCGGTGCAGGCACGGACTGGTGGGACTTTACCGCTGCTCTGGAAGGTCTTGCATGCTCTGTGCGCACGCCGGGTATTCTGCTTTCTGTCATCGCACAGGCAGGCATGGTTCATGCACTCAACCTGTTCGGCACGGAAGCGCAGAAGAAGGACTATCTTGGCCGTATCCTGAAAGGGAAGCTCAGCGCAACTGCGATTGCAGACCCTGATACGGGCACAGATGTGCGCTCAACCTCCTCTGTGCTGACACCGGGACCAAATGAGACGTTCATGCTCAATGGTGCCAAGTACAACATTGCCCATGCGCCCGTGGCGGACTTCACGCTTGTGGTGTGCAAGCTGGATGGTCATGCGCGTGACGGTATCTCGCTCATTTTGCTGGATGCAGGCACCAAGGGCCTTGAAGTTGGCGACTACGACCAGAAGCTCGGCAATCTGGATTTGCCCACCGGGCCGATGAAGTTCACCAATATCCCGCTGCATTACGGTGATCTGCTTGGCATTCCCGGCAAGGGCCTGCGCAACCTGATCACCTTCGTCTCCCTCGGCAGACTGTATTACGGTCTGGTTTCGGCATGGATGATTGAACCGATGCTGAAGGAAGCGATGCGCTACGCTCAGGAGCGTCAGACCTTCGAAGTGCCGGTGCTTGAGTTCCAGTACGTGCAGAAGAAGCTCACCGACATGCGCATCTCCGCGGAATCCGCCAAGTGGACTGCCTATGGCGCGCTCCAGCAGCTTCTGTCCGGTGCGCCGGAAGCCGGCATGACCTGCTCCATTGCCAAGCTGGTTGGGGCAGAAGCGATCACCAGTGGTGCGATTGATCTGCTCAAGCTCTATGGCACCAAAGGCTATCATCAGGGCGAGGTTTCGACCTTCCTGCGCGATGCACTGGCGTTTTGCGCTGTGGGTGGCACTGAGGAAATGCACCGCCGCAACATCATCAGCCAGATGAAACGGCTGGAGGCGAAAGCGGCAAAAGAAGCAGCGCCCGTGCGCGAAGAACGCTTGCTTGAAACAGCATGATTTGATGCAGGCCCCGATATTGCCGGGGCTTTGCACTCTTTTGCATTTACAGGAGACTTTTATGGAATTCGCCAAAGTCGCATTAGCGGCCACTCTTCTGGCAGCAACAACCGCCGCTCCCACTCTGGCAAAGAATGGTGTTGAGCGTGTGCCAACCAAGATCGATTGGCAAGCAGCCAAAATCGCTGCAAAGCGGTCACTCGCGCGGGACCCAGCCGCCGTGGAAAAGTTCGTCACCGCTACAACTGGCAAGCTCAGTTACATTGAGCTGCCCGTCCTGATTTTCGGCAGTGATGCGAAGATGGAGACGCCACAGTTCGGAAGCCAGAACTCATCCTATGCCGCGTTCTACACTCTGGAAGGCGCACAGATCAGTATTCTGGGGTCTCACAGTGTGCTGACCGGAACGGAAGATCTCACCGAGCATCATAAGGCGACAGCACATGAGTCCATCGGCAACGGGGCAGACTACAATCTGAACCGCTACGGGGCGCATTACACAATCCGCCTGACTTGCGACAACCCGATCAAAGACACGCGCTGCCGTAAGCCTGATTTTCTTCAAAGCGTCGTTCAGACCCTCCTTGTTGTGAATGGAGCAAACCAATGATGCGATTTATCTATCTCTGTCTGGCCCTGACCTTTGGCTTCTCCGCCCACGCAGATGACAGCTCCCGCTTTATGCAACCGGGCGACCTGATTGCAGACACCGGAAAAGGTGTTGCAAGCCATGCCATCTTCTTTCCGAACATGCGTTTTCCGGTGGAATCCGGCCCAGCCTATGCCAACTCTCACGCCTATGCACCGGGCGGTTTCAAAGCTGACGGCGGGTCCGAATGTGATCCGGTGAACTATTCCTACCCATGGCGCGATAACTTCTGCGAGTTCCGCAGGGCCGATCTGCCAGTTTGCGCGTCAGGTGGCCATCAGGGGCAGGACATTCGGCCGGCATCATGTGAGGCCAGCAAGCACTGGGCCGTTGCAGCAGAAGACGGCATTGTTGCCCATGTAGGTCGTTTTGGTGTGACCATCCAGAGCGCCACCGGCACGCTGTACCGCTATGTGCATCTGGACATGGCCACTCTGCAGGTGAAGCCAATGGACAAGATCGTCAGAGGCAACCGCATTGGCAAGATCTCCAACAATTGGCTTGGGCCGTTGCCGATCCATCTGCATTTCGATGCAAAAGACACGGTGCTGCTGAACGGGGAACCAAAGTCAGTATTCCTGCCGCCTTACACCAGTCTCGTGGCGTCCTATCAATTGATTATGGATTGATCAGCTGAGATTTGATCGCAAAGGGCGCCTTTCACGGTGCCCTTTGTGCTTTTCAATATTCTCCTGAAAAGGGAAAAGAAATGAAAGATATTCTCTGGGTCTTTGGCTACGGCTCACTCATCTGGCACCCCGGCTTTGAACCCGTTGAGCAAGTGCCCGCCCGTCTTGATGGCTGGAAACGCCGGTTCTGCCTGTGCTCGCTGCGCTATCGCGGCACATTTGAAAAACACGGCCTGGTTCTGGCACTGGATGCAGCACCCGATGCCTATTGCAGCGGTGTGGCTTTGGGTATTCCTCGTGATGGACAGGAGAAGGTGCTGGAAGACCTGCGCAAACGAGAGCTGTTTAATCCGGCGTATAGAGAAATCATCACCACGCTTAAACTGCAGGATGGACGCGAGGTTGAGGCGCTCACTTATGTGGTCAACCGCGAGCATGAGCAATACGGTCAGTTCAACGCCGAAGAGCAAGCGCAGATCATCGCGACCGCCGCTGGTGAGCGTGGCCCGAACTGTGACTACCTCTGGAACACCGCAGACCACCTGACCGAACTCGGCATCGCCGATCCGGATCTGGACTGGCTTTCGGACCGCGTACGTTCAATTCGGTCAAGTGAAGCAGCACCAGCCTAAGCAAACCAGCACGTTGCCAAAACGTGCTGGCTCTTTTTCAACTGGCAGCATTTGTTTGCGGGGCTTGGCTGCAAATGAGTTCGCCCTGCTCCAAATGACAGACCTTGTCTGCCAGCGAGCGGGCGGCGGCGTGATCGTGGGTGAAAAGTACCAGAGCCATCTTCTTGTTGCGCATCACACTGCGCAGGATCTCCAGCACCTGACTGCGGGCCTGCATGTCCAGAGCTGAGGTGGGCTCATCAGCCACCAGACACTGAGGTCGGGTCGCCAACGCCCGTGCAATTACCAATCGCTGCGCTTCACCGCCAGAGAGCTTTCTGGTTTTGCGGCGCAGGAAGTCTGAATCCGTCGGCAAACCAACCCGCTCCAACAGCCGCGTCAGCTCAGACTGATCCCCGCCAGACAGCATCAGCGCTTCTTTCAGGACCTCGTAGACAGTGAAATGACAAGCCATAGCGCGGTGCGGGTGCTGTGGTATCAACGCCACCACGGACTTGGCGCGCCCTTCCTCGTTCTGCCAATAAACAAAGCCGTCCTGCACAGTTTCATAACCGCTCAGCAACCGCGCAAGCGTGGTTTTGCCGCTCCCACTTCCCCCCAAAATCGCAAGGCACCGGCCTGCTGGCACAAACGCTGAAATGTTGGAGAGCAAGGCTCTTCCATCAAAGCTGTGATGCAGTTTATCAAGGGTCAATCCATGACCACTACGTGCCTCCAACTCCGGATACCCCCCTTCTCCACTTGCCAGGATCGGGGCTGAGTTGTGCGCGTTTCGCCTCAGCTTCAGCAATTGCTGGGTGTAGATGCTGCGCGGCCTGTCGAGCACCTCTTCAGCTGTCCCGATCTCAGTCAATCTGCCTTTGCGCAGCACAGCCACATGGCTTGCCAGACGGCGTGCCAGTTCGATGTCGTGCGTGATCAACATCTGGCAGCGGTCCTCACTCCCAGCCTGAAACGAGCGAATGGCGATTTCCCGATTGAAACTGTCCAGCGCGGCGGTCGGCTCGTCCATGATCAGAAACTCAGGCGAGTTTGCCAGAGCAAGCACCGTCAGCACGCGCTGAATTTCGCCACCGCTCAGAGCTGAGGGATAACGATGTAAAAGACGCTCCGGAATATTCCCTCTGGCACATTCCTCAAGCGCATCCCGCTCATGAAGCCCATGTGCCTGCAGCATCTCCTGCACATGTTGTAGGACGGTCAAATGAGGGTTCAATGCATCCGACAGCGCTTGCACGATCAGGCCTGCAGAACATCCCCGCATGCCTTGCAATTGCGCGCGTGACGAGCGCAGGACATTCATGTCTCCCAGCCAGGCCTCTCCATTCCAGCTGAAATGACTGGAGGCCAATGCCTGTTCATCTTCTGCCAGCCTGCGCCCTTGAATGAGACCCATGAGAGAGCGGGCGAGGCTCGTCTTGCCACCGCCGGGTTCTCCGATGACCGCCAGAGTTTGCCCTTTGTGGATCTCAAAAGAGACGTCCTCCAGCAAGGGCTGGCGACCGTAATAAAGATTAAGCTGCTCAACGCGGATCATGATGTTCCCTTCCGTTGAGGCTGCCGTTTGACATGTAGCCTTCACCAATAATCAAAATGCCAACGAGAAACAGAGACAGTGCACCCGCTGGTGGAAACAAGAGCCAGAGCCATGCATCCGTATAAAGATAGTCCATTGAATCCTGTATCATACTGCCCCAGGTCAGCAGCCTTGGATCAGTCAGCCCCAAAAACCCGAAACCGGCAGTTTTGAGGGCAGCCTGCCGTACATTTTGCAAAAACAAACCAACGATTGCGGGCCAGATCGCGGGCAGGATATGGTGGCGCAGACAGTATCTACGACTGGCCCCCATGCGTCGCGCAAAATGCACATTCTCGCGGGTCAGCTCCCGCAGCAGAATCGGCAGAGCAACGCGCACATCCTCATGCCAGCCAGTCAGCGACAGAAGCACCACAAGCCCAAGGAAACCGGGCTGTATCCAGGCCGCCAGCAGCAGCAATAACAGGATGGACGGGATCACCTGCAGCACGTCCACCAATCGCAAGACCGCGCTGCGTATGCGTGGTCCGCCAAATGCAGCCAGACTGGATGCAGCCAAAGCCAGCACCAGCGCCGCGGTAGCTGTGATGAGTGCGAGAAACACCGTGATTGGTGCAGCTCTTACAAGGCCGACAAAAACATCCTGTCCAATTCCATTGGTGCCAAGCCAGTGGTCCATGCTCGGGGCCTGCAAAACATCCGGGCTGGTTTTGTAATGAGGCAAACTTTCTGACAGCGCAAAGCCTGCCATAACCAGCACAGCCGAGGCAGCAATCGCTCCTCGTGAAATGAAACCGGCACTTTGTGTGATAGGTGACCAATAACCAAGCATGAGATCACCCTCTACGCGCCAGGCTTGTTGCGACAGCATCAATGACCCAGTTCAGCAGCAGAACCAAACCAGCCATAACAATCACCGCACCCTGCAACAAAACGTAGTCACGATCCAAAATAGCGTTATAAATCAAGTGCCCTGTTCCGGGATAAGAGAAGACAATCTCAACGAACAGGACAGCACCAAACAAGCCAGTCAGCGCATCACTCATTCGTGCCAGAAAAACCGGAAACAGGCTTCTCCCGTAATAAGCCGTGCGCAAGCGCCAGCCTTTGATGCCACGCCCGCAGGCATTGAGAATGAAAGGCCGCTGAGACAGCGTGATCGCCTCTCCCCGTGCCAGAAAATAGAACCGGGATATTTCGTGCAGCGACAGGGCCAGCACAGGCAACACAGCGTGACGAGCGATATCAAAATCCCGCTGCAACGGGTTGCTGTTGGGAAAAAACGGCTCAGATCCACCGGAGGGCAACACGGGCCACACAATGCCGAAAGCAAGCAGCAACAGCACGGCAGAGGTGAATGGCGGAATGCTCGCGACAACTGTCACGACGCCAGTCGCAATCCTGTCAAAGAAAGCCCCAGGCGCCTTGCCAGCTTCGATGCCACCGGCAGCCCCTGCCAGAAGAAAAATCGGCGCAGCGCAGGTGATCAAAAGCAAGGTCCAGGGAATAGATGCTCTGAGCAGTTCCGAGACAGGAGCAGCATGCGGAACCGAGTATCCCAGATCCCCCCTGACAAGGTCCCAAAGGTAAACGCCAAGCTGCTGCGGCCAATCCCCCGCCAGGCCGAACTGAGCGCGGAGTTCAGCACTCTCCGCACCAGTGAGATTGCGCGAAAGATCAGAGGCAAGAAACACCTCAACAGGATCCCCTGGAAGCATTCGCGGTAAAAAGAACACCAGCAAAACCAGCAGTGCAAACACCAGGAGGCGAACGCCAAGGCCAGACAGCATGTTTAAAATAATCGGAGGTACCACAAGAACGGCCTGCCTGTTTTTGGTTGTCTCGTGCCAGCCACCCGGAGGCGGCTGACAATGGGTGTCCAGCTGATCAATCAACCAGATAGGATTTATGCAGTGCTGAAGGGACGCCTATCGCCACTCCCCCTGGCATAAACTGGAGGGATGAAAGTTTATCGTTGTAAGCCGTCACCATGTGAGGATTTGCGATGGCATAGGCTGGTAGTTCCTCAGAATAGGCCTTCTGAAATTCGCCCAGAATTTTCTGCCTCTCCGTCTTATTGGTTGCAACAGACTGTGCAATCACCAGCGACTGCAGATGCTCACCCTGATAGCCATCGTTAGCCCATTTACGTCCAAAGACCCGGCGCATGATTCCATTCGGATCGCCAAGAGTACCGGAGGCATAGAGGGCCAGATCATAATTGCCCTCAGCCAGAGTGTCCTGAAGCGCGGCTCGCTCTAAAATGCGAACCTCCAGCTCTATGCCAAAGGTTTCCAGTTGTTCTGCAAGGACTTTTGCTGTTTTGCTTTCACGCCTGCTGGCAAGAAGGCGTAAAACAACCCGCTCCCCATCACGATACCACAGCCCATCTTCTCCTCGGTCCCACCCTTTGTAGATCAGCAGATCAGTGGCCTGCCGAGGATTAAAGGAATACTCAGGATGTTTGTCTTCAGAATGCCAGGGCGACTCCTCCTGAATGAACCCGGTATCTGCAACATCCGCCGTTTTTTGGAAAACAGTTTCGATGATGGCAGGCCGGTCAATCGCATAGGCAATCGCGTGGCGAAGCGCTTTATCGTTGAAGCGTCCGTTATGGTTGAACCCAAGGCGCAGGGAATGGTGGCTAAACGCCTTGGCAACGTTCATACCTATCGCTTCGGCCTGTTCCAAACGGTCCGGAGGCAGATAGGAAATCACGTCGATCTCCCCAGCATGAGCCGCCCGCAACGCCGCATCTGTCGCCATTTTCACAATCGCAATGCGTTTGAATTTCGGCTTGCCCAGATAATAGTCTGCATTGCCTTCCAGCACATAGCGCCCTTGTGCCTTGCTGTACTCAACAAGGCGGTAAGGTCCGCTGCCAATAACAGCATCCGGTTCTGCAAAACGCTGTGGTTCAATCACATCCTGATAAACGTGTTTTGGCAGGACTGGCATGGAAAGCAGGAGCCCGTTCAGCAATCCTGCATCTGGCTTTTTGAGAAAGATCTTGAGGTGATCAGGAGAGATAACCTCGGCTTCTCTCACATTCTCGACGGAAACAAAAACGTACGGATGTTCCTTCATATAGCTGAAAGTGAAAGCAGCATCCGCCGCTGTAACCTGCTGCCCATCATGCCAGGACGCTCGCAAATCCAAATACAGATCACAGGTCAAGCCATCCTTGGAAACAGTCCAGCGCCGCGCCAGTGCAGGGACCAGATCGCCGTCTTTCGACTGGCTCAACAGGCTATCAAAAACGTATGTGGTGTAGAGGTAACCAATGCCGTTTCTGCCATGAACATAAGGCGCCAACATCCCGCGGTCTCCGCGGGCATCGGTTATAACAAGCTGGTTTATGGGACCAGCAATCCCCGCAGCTATTGTCAGCAGCAGAGCCGCGACAGCTGCAATTACAACGCGCACAAGGGGTTGGTGAAAGATGTGCATGTCTCAGACTTTCTGAGCGGGACGCACGGCAACATGCGCATCCTCAGGTTCCGGATCATGGCTGCCACGCAATTTGCGCAGTTGGCTGGTGGTCTTCTATAGGGACATAGGGTTTGATATCCAGAATTGGCGTGCCATCGATGCAATCCAATCCACTCACTGTCAAAACGTTGCCGTCCCGTTTGATTAATTCAACCGAGCTCAAACCAATCGGGTTCGGCCGGTTGGGTGAACGGCTGGCAAAAACACCACGTGCTGCTTCCTCTCCACGGGCGCGCCGAACAAGCGCGGTTCCGTCAGAGTGGTGCAGCCAGTACATCACCCAAAGATGAGAGGCCATCGTGATGTTCAAAAGCGCATCCGCATAAGGAGAGGCAATTTCCAGTTGGCTCTGGGCAGGGTTGCGACGACTGGATTTTGGGCATTCACGCGTTTCTGAGAAGCCTGAGCGCACAAAGCCAATCGAGTTCATGATGATGCCTGAAGACACCGTGGTTTCCTGCTGGTTATTCATTTGTGAAGCCGTAATAGGTTGCAAAATTAAACACTTAACGTCTCCAAAGCCAAAGCCTACCTTAACAACAGATCGATACTTGGAGACGATATCCGAGTAAATTCGATTTATCAGATAGGCTACCTCAGCTTTCCTGAGGGCGCATTGATCAGCATATTCGAAAATGCTGAGGCTATGCCTCTGATAAATCGATTGGATTATTGGCAAGCGCAAAAATCATAGTTCTGGCACCTCATTTTTCAAAATCAGAATCACAGGTCGCTATGACAGATCACACCCAGCACGACACAGCTCCGGCCTCCGGGCTCAGTCCCACACCCGAAAAAATAAAATCCTCGTTTAACACCAAACAAACCTGGCAGTTTCTTGGAGTGGCGATTGCCGCCACAATCGCAGGCCTTCTGGCTTCCGCTTATCTGCCTGCTGGCATGGCCGTTGCTGCGGTTTTATCCGTAGGTTGCCTCGGCTTGTGGGCAACAGGTGTAGTGCCGGAATACTGGACCGCGCTCGCCTTCTTCTTCGTTGCCATCGTGATAGGCATTGCCCCGCCGGACGTGGTGTTCTCCGGCTTCCAGACATCAACCTTCTGGCTCCTGTTTGCAGGCCTCGTGCTTGGCGCCTCCATCAAACACACCAAGCTGGACAAACGCGCTGCCGTTTTGTTGATGCGTTTACCGCTCAACAGCTATGCCGGGCTGGTCTCCAGCATTGTTGCCTTCAGTGTGGCGCTGGCGTTTGTGGTGCCCTCTTCCATTGGCCGTATCATGATTTTGCTACCGGTGATCTCCGCCCTTGCTGCACAGATCGGTTTCAAGCCCGGCTCCAACGGGCGCACAGGCATGCTTTGTGCGGCGGCCTTTGCGACCTTCGCTCCAGCGTTCACCATTCTGCCTGCCAACGCCCCCAACATGATCCTCGCGGGGATGAGCGAGAGCCTGTATGACCTCAGCATTTCCTATTGGGACTACTTACGTCTGAACTTCCCGGTTCTGGGCATCCTGAAATCACTCATCCTTATCGGTCTGACGCTGGTCCTGTTCCCGGACAAGCTTCCGCAGGACGCGCATGAGACCACGGAGGATGTACCACCAGTTAGTGCTCCTGAACGACGCCTGATGATCATTCTGGCCCTGTGCCTCATCTTCTGGCTGACGGACAGCCTGCATCCGATTGGTCCGGCATGGGTTGGCCTTGCTGCGGCTCTGGCTTGCTTCTGGCCCAATGCCAAGCTGACTTCCAAAACCTGCATCAATCAGGACCTGAGCTATGGCTCCCTGATGTTCGTTGCGGGCATCATGGGGTTGGGGGCGGTTATCTCAGTTGCCGGACTGGGTGAGGCTTTGGTTCAGGCTGTTGGCGGCAAAGCCGGTTTTGCCGAAGACACACCAATCTGGAACCTGTCCGTCCTCACTGGCCTGTCGACACTGGTTGCCATGGCGACAAACCTGCCGGGTGTGCCTGCGGTGATGACACCGGTTGCTGGGGATTTGGCTGATGCCACTGGCCTGCCCTTGCAGACTGTTCTGATGACGCAGGTTATGGCGTTTTCCAATGTGTTCTTGCCGTTTCAGGCGCCGCCACTGGTCGCTGCCATTCAGGTTGGAAACCTGCCACCAAAAGCAGTGATCAAACTGTGTCTGACGCTGTTTGCGATCAGCCTGTTTCTGCTTGTCCCAATAGACATGCTGTGGTGGTACCTGCTCGGATTTCTTTAAGCACCTTTAGGCGGGCCCACACAAATTCTGAGGCCCGCCTTCCATTCTTTCGATTTGTGCAAAGCGAATTTCCATTCCTAGCTATAGCCGTTTTCAAATTGCGAGGTTTTAGTATGACGACCCGATTTACTTGGTTGAAGACAATTGCTTACAGCGGCGCTCTGGCGCTCGTGATTACTGGTGGAGCCGCCAAAGCAGAATTGGCTGCTGACTGGCAAGACACCGCCATGGGCCTTTTCAACGCTGAAAAATGGCCAGGAGCCAAACGCCAGCGCGCCCTGACAATTTTGCATACTGCAATGTTCGATGCCGCAAACGCAGTCGAGGGCACCTACGCTCCTTACGCATATACTGGCTCAACCAATCCGGATGCATCTGCGCAAGCAGCCGTCACTCAGGCGGCCCTGCACGTTCTGTCGACCCTTATGCCAGAGCGTAAAGCGGAGTTGGAAATTGCAGCAAAAGAGCGCCTTGCAAACCTGAAGAGCCCTCAGTCCGGCATTGCTCTGGGCCAAGCTGTTGCGGAGCAAATTCTGGCAGCGCGCGCATCAGACAACGCTAACTTTTCGGTAGATTACACGCCGGGTCCAGCAGAAGCGGGTGTGTATCAGCCAACGTCTAAACGCCAGATGGTTGCGCCGAAAATTCGTGAGATGAAACCATTTGTTCTGTCCTCTGCAACGCATTTCCGCGTGCCACCACCTCCGGCACTGGAGAGCATGCAGTATCAGCGTGGTCTGAGTGAAGTCGTAAAGTTGGGCGGCAAAGAAACACAGACTAATGAGGACAACGTCTTCATCGCCAAGCTTCATGCTGGCTCCGGCTCCGGTGCCTGGAACCAGATCGCCCGAAAAAGCAGCACGTCCTGTGATCTGTCCATGCTGGAAGAAGCTCGCACGCTCGCGCTTCTCAACATTGCACTGACAGACGCATTGGTTGCTGGTTTCAACGCAAAGTATGAGTACGCGTTGTGGCGTCCGCAAACAGCAATGGAAGCTCTGGGCAAAACCTATAAGCACCCAACCCTCAAGGCCGATATGGAGTGGAGCTCTTTGGTGCCAGCACCAATGCATCCTGAATATCCATGTCAGCATTGCACCAGCGGCAGCGCGGCTCAGGAAGTCATGGAGTCCGTCTTTGGCGACGGCAAAATGGTCTTCACCTTCAACGGCAAGGACCGTCTTTCCAAAGATTATATCAGCTTCCAGCAGTTTGCCGAGGAAGAGTCAGAATCCCGCGTTCTTGGCGGCGTTCACTACCGCCGTTCCAACGCTGTTGGCGACATGTTGGGCTACCAGATCGGCTCTTACGTAGCAGAGACCTCTTTGCAGCCACTGAAGCAAATCAGCGACATCAAGAAATGTGCAGGCAGCCGCTAGGTCAGCTCCTCCTGACTTAGCTTGCACTTGCAGGCCGCACTCCAATCCCCTCGCGGCCTGCTTTTTTATCACCTCAGAAAAGGGAGCACTTGCAAGCGCCACTTCCGGCAAAGCACCCGCAGATCTAAAGGAACAGGTACTATGGAAAATCGAACTGGTTTAGCACTCCGCATTCTCTTTGTTGGCATTGGCGCAACGCTCTTCATGGATATCTGGGCCATCGCAGCAGATAGCCTCTTTGGCATTCCGCAGAGCAACTTCTCAGTGGTTGGCCGCTGGCTGGGGCACATGCTGGACGGACAATTCACGCACGAAAGCATCCGCCGCGCTGCACCTATCGCAGGAGAAGCAGCCATTGGCTGGACGGTGCATTATCTGGTCGGGATCATCTTCGTTGCAGCCTTCGTCATGATTTTTGGAAATCGTCAGCTGCAAAAGCCATCCCTGATCCTTGCGATCTTGTTTGGTGTTGTGATGATCGTGTTCCCATTCTTCGTTATGCAGCCATCTCTTGGCGCTGGCGTGATGGCCTCCAACAGGCCGAACCCAGACTTCGCACGTCTGAAAAGCCTCATGACGCACTTCTCATTCGGCCTGGGCATGTATGTCGCGCTTTGGGTTCAGACCAAGGTCTTCAAACCAATTGAAGCACCAGTATCCTCCGCATCC
>NZ_LMCJ01000013.1:273013-288280 GCF_001623085.1 Pseudovibrio sp. W74 | reverse complement strand
GCCCGCCGTTCTTCTGAGCGGCGGGCTTTTTGTTGGTCGGGAAACCTGCTTTAATTAGCTCAGCTCAAGCTCTCTGCGAACCTGATATTGAGGCAGATGCTTCTTGATTTGCTCCACCACAACCTCAGGGTCTGGCAAGGACTGATGACCGTGGATCTTGCCCATATGCGGGTCAAAATTCTCACGCCAGACCGGATCACACACCTCGTAACCATCCTCGCGGATCTGCGCCACATTGCGCTTTACCGAGGGCTTCTTCCACATGGGCCCGCCCATAACCGGGAAGAAGAGCACCGGAAACTCAGCAGCAAGAATGACGGTGGTCAGTCGGTTGAGTGAAGATCCATTGGCAACTCCAGACAGCGTATTGGCCGTTGCTGGCATCACGGCGAGAATATCGTGCTCGGCTGCAATGCGTCCCGGTTTATCGGTGGACCAGTCTTTCGGATCATCTCCGCAGATCACCCGGTCCACGAACAGCGCGATGCTGTCCATGTTCACAAAGTTGATGGCATTGGGTGTGAACATGGCGGTGAGAGTGCAATCAATCGAATTCTTGATCTCTCGCAGATAGTTGGGCAGCAGAGTCGCATCCAGAGATGCACTCGCCCCAATCAGAATGCGGGCTTTGT
The DNA here is from genome assembly GCF_001623085.1 of Pseudovibrio sp. W74. NCBI lineage: Bacteria > Pseudomonadati > Pseudomonadota > Alphaproteobacteria > Hyphomicrobiales > Stappiaceae > Pseudovibrio > Pseudovibrio sp. W74. The sequence continues at coordinate 287,648 of NZ_LMCJ01000013.1, read as the reverse complement.
CGGGAGTGTCATTGGTGACCATGGCAAAATCCTCTCTGTAAAATCCATTTCAAGATGATGGAGGTGCCGCGCGATTGGCGCCTTTGGATGAGTGACGGAACCCTAGGGGAGGTTGTTGACTGCACCTTGGCCCGCTCATCGCGCGGTGTCTTTTTCTGGTCGCCAGATGACCTCAAATCATGCCCCACATTCCAATTGTTTCTTTGAAATGCTCTCCTCAGGTTTGCTGAGGACGACCTCTCAGATTTTCTGAGGACCTGCCTCAGAACTTCCGATGTGCAATGAGAATGTACTGCTGGCATGGTTCCATTCAGATGAGCCATCAGGCTGCTGGAACTGGAGGGATTGATGAGGGGTACTGAAATCAAAACCATTTGCGTTGCAGGAGCCAGCGGGCTGGCAGGGGCTTACATGGTCAAAGAAGCCCTCGCCCGCGGCTATCGCGTCAACGGCACCATGCGCGACATTTCCCAGCTTGATAAAGTCAGCGGCTTGATGCGTTTGCCTGGCGCAGCGGAAAGGCTGCACCTGTTTTCAGCAGATACATCCAACTCTGAAAGGTTCGATGCGGCGATGACACAAGCGAAGGCTGTGTTCATCGCTTGCATTCCAACGACCAAACACGGCGTAGACGGAACGCCCGCTGCGGAGTTGGATCGTGAGCGCGGCTTGAAAGAGATCATTCAACCTGCAGAACAAGCCTGCCTGAACATCCTGAAAGCAGCACATCGGCAAGGTGTTAAAACAGCAGTGCTCTGTTCCAGCACAGCCTCCGCAGAACCAACCACACCCTCCTTTGAAAAGCAGGAGGACAAGGACATTTCAGATGCCGAGATGCAGATTCAGCAGAGGAAATATGCGCAGGCACAGAAGACACGGATGGAAGCAGTGGCAGAAGAGTTCACCGAGCAACATGGCATGAAGCTTTGCACTTTCTTGCCAAGTATGATGGTCGGCGCCCCTCTCCTGCCTTCGCATTTGAAAGGCCACGTTCTCAGCTTTCTTGCAAAACTACGGCACGGCAAAGCAGGCTGGCACAGCACAGTTCCAGCAGGCTCCATGTCCCTCACCTCCCCGCAGGATCTTGCAAGGATGGCATTGGCCGCTTTAGAGCAGTCAGAGGCCTCCGGACGCTACTTTGCTGTGAGCGGCAGTTGGACTTGGCGCCGGATTTACCAGGAGATTGCTGAGTATGTGCCGCTAGAAGCGCTCCCAACCCCACTTGGCAAAGACCCGGAACCGCCAACGCGCTTTGACTTCAGCAAGCGCGACAGCCTTGGTGTTCCCATACGAGGCATCCAGGAGATGTTTGCAGAATTCTATGAGGCCTACGAGCAGGTCAGGCTCGTTCCTCAAGCCTGATACTCTGCTACTTCATCGGCACACGTGCTTTTTGCACGCTGTTACGCCACACAAACTTGGCGGGCAGCTTCACCGTTTCACTGGATGGCTGCTCTGTGGTGCACCATTCAAGGCACTTGTCGATGATCTGATCCGTTGGCTGCGCAAAGGTGGTCAGGTCATACCCTTCCCATTCTGCCTGCTGAATATTGTCAAACCCAATGACTGAAAGATCATCTGGTGTACGCAAGCCAAATCGCTGACGCGCAGCATCAATGACACCGCACGCAATCAGGTCTGTCGTACAGAAGATGCCATCCGGACGGTCTTCACGATCAAGCAGTGCCGTTCCCAGCTCCAGACCTGCCTGATAGGATGTGAAACCATCCACCTCACACAGAACATCAACCCCGGCTTCTTCAGCAGCGGCAAGGAAACCTTTCTGTCGTTCCACAATGCTCCAGGTCGCATTTGCAGAGTTTGCAAGGGCGATTCGCTTGCATCCTGCACGCAAAAGAGCCTTCAGTGCGGTTTTGCCTGCTGCCCTGTTATCCGGCCCAATCTGTAGAGAACCCGGGAAATCTTCCTCACGATTGATCAAAACCAGCTTCATGCCATTGCTAAAACATGTGTCGGCTAAGGAAGGATCAGGCGCACCGGACAAAATAATCGCTGCTTCTGTGCGAAAACTGATGGCCTGAAGCAGTGCATCCTTCACACGCTCCTCATATCCACTGGTGTTGATAAGCATTGTTACCTTACCAGCAGCCTGTAGCCTTTCGGAGAGTTCAGCGATCATCGCAGCGCGGTGCGGCGTATCAATCTCAGCAGCGACAAGCGCCACGATACCACTTTCAGAGCGGTTGAGACTGCTCGCAAGGCGGTTGACGCGGTACCCTAGTATTTCTGCGGATTTCAATACTTTAGCGCGCGTCGCGTCAGAAACACTGGCCCCCGGAGTAAAGGTTCTGGAGACAGAAACACGGGACACGCCAGCGTGGCGCGCTACGTCCTCAGCCCTGACCTGCTGCTTTCTTGAAGACACTTTTTCCGACATCAAATTTCGCTGATTATTGTACACGTTTGCATCTGCATATCAGGAAATATCCAGAAAATAAATTAGTCTTTCTTGGAATAAAGTTGACATTGCAAAAATTTAGCCGACTATATTATGTACACGTGTACACAACGTGTTTGGGAGGAGTAAACATGAAATCTATTAGGACAGCTTTGTTGGGTGCAACCCTCATTGTGGGTGCTGGTGCAAGCGCGGCGTCTGCAGATGAACTCAATGTCATCTGCTCCGCTGACAACGCTCTGTGCGAAAAACTCGCAGCAAAGTTTGAAGAAAAGTCGGGTGCTGACGTCAGCATGATCCGTCTTTCTTCAGGCGAAGCTTATGCAAAGATCCGTGCAGAAGCTCGCAACCCGCAGACGGACGTATGGTGGGGTGGAACCGGAGATCCGCATCTGCAGGCAGCAAACGATCAGCTCTCTGTCGCTTACAAATCGCCAATGCTGGAAGAACTTCTGCCATGGGCTGTTGCTCAGGCTGAAACCTCCGGCTACCGCACAGTAGGCGTGTACTCTGGCGCACTAGGCTGGGGCTACAACAAAGAGATCCTCGCGGAAAAGGGCATCGAAGGCCCTAAATGCTGGTCTGACCTGCTAAATCCTGCGTTGAAGGGCGAAATCTCTATTGCAGATCCAAACTCTTCAGGCACCGCATACACCGCACTTGCTACTCTCGTTCAGTTGATGGGTGAAGAAGAGGCCTTCGAATACCTGTTGGCTATGGGCAAGAACGTATCGCAGTACACCAAGTCCGGTTCCGCTCCTGTTAAGGCAGCGGCCCGCGGTGAAGCAGGTCTCGGTATCGTGTTTATGCACGATGCAGTGAAACAGGCTGAAGCAGGCTTCCCAATTGAGGTTGTCGCTCCATGTGAAGGCACCGGTTACGAAATCGGTTCTATGTCTCTCATTGACGGTGCGCCAAACCCAGACACTGCAAAAGTGTTCTACGATTGGGTGCTAACCCCAGAAGCACAGAACCTGATGGCGGAAACTGGTTCCTACCAGATTCCATCCAACAAGGGTTCTACCCAGCCAGAAGCTGCTCCTAAGCTCGAGAACGTACGTCTCATCGACTACGATTTCGCGGAATACGGAAGCAGTGACCGCCGCAGAAACCTGCTGGCACGCTGGGACATGGAAGTTGGCGCTGCTGCAAACTGATTGAGATCGGGGCGAGTTAACGCTCGCCCCGTTTCCCCAAAAAATCTGGTTTTTTCCAAATGACAAATGAAAATCGTCGGCTGGACCTCGCACTTATATGCGGCGTCCTTGGGTTGTTTATATTGCCTTGGTTCCACATTCGCAGCGGCTTTTTTGGCGGCGAATGGGTCTTGGATCTACTGAGCAAAGAGCGTTATTGGCCGGGCTTTTTCCAGCTCTTCCTAGGAAAGCTGCAACTGCTCCCCGTGTTTGCTCTTGTTGGTGCTGCCGGATATCTGCGCCTGAAATCTGCGCCGGGCCACCGTGGCAAACTGATTGCCATCATCGGTGCTCTTGGCCTGTTCTGGATGGTGCTGGAAGGCCTTTCCATTGGCCTGCGTGGCTGGAACTGGAGCCTGCTGGAAGCAACATTTGGCCGTGTCGATGGTCAGCCCGCGTTTGGCGCCGGTGCCGTGTTGCTCGCACTCACGTTCACCACCTTCATTTCATTTGGCCTGGCTGAAAAGGGCGCTCTCAAAGGCGACGCGATTGTCCTCACCGCCGTCTCGCTTTTGATCCTGCTTGTAGCGACCTTCGTATTCTACCCAATTCTGTCCATGTTCGCTGGCGCGTTTCAGGATTTCCGTGGCAACTTCACCACTGAAGGTGTCATGCGGAACATCACTGATCCGCAAATCTGGAAGCTGAACTGTCTGGTTGGCGGAAGTTGCGGCATTGCATGGCGCACCATGTTCCTCGCGATTGCAACAGCGGCAGGCTCCACCCTCCTGGGCCTTGCGTTTGCGCTGATCGTAACCCGCACGCAGATGCCATTCCGCAAAAGCCTGCGCACCTTGAGCATCCTGCCAATCATCACGCCTCCCTTCGTGATTGGTCTTTCTCTGACCCTGATGCTGGGCCGTACAGGCTTTGTCACCGAGGCCATTGAAGCTGCAACAGGTCTTGAGCTGGGCCGCTGGATCTACGGTCTTCCGGGGATCTGGATTGCACAGATGCTCAGCTTCACACCAATCTCCTTCCTCGTGCTGGTTGGCGTTGTTGAAGGCATCAGCCCGTCGCTGGAAGAGGCAAGTCAGACCATGCGCTCTGGCCGCTGGAGAACCTTCCGCAAAGTGTCATTGCCTCTGATGGCACCGGGTCTGGCAAACGCCTTCCTGATCGGCTTCATCGAGTCCATGGCTGACTTCGGCAACCCGATGGTTCTGGGTGGTAACGGCGGCGTGCTCTCGACAGAGATCTTCTTCGCGGTTGTTGGTGCACAGAGTGATCCATCCCGTGCAGCCGTTCTGGCGATGATCCTTCTCGGCTTCACACTCTCTGCCTTCTTTGCGCAGCGTATGTGGCTTGGTAAACGAAACTTCGCGACTGTAACCGGTAAGGGTGATGGTGGCCGTTACTCAAAACTGCCACGGCGTATTGCAATTCCAGTCGGCACCATTGTTGCCCTCTGGAGCTTGTTCACCGTTGCTGTGTACGGCCTGATCCTGTTTGGTGGCTTCGTGAAAGTCTGGGGTCTGGACCACAGTGTCACGCTGGCGCACTACATCACCGCGTTCTCCATCTCGTTTGAAAACGGCTTTGCCTTTACCGGCGTTGCGTGGAACAGCTTCTGGACCACAATGTGGATCGCTCTAGCCGCAGCCCCATTGACTGCCGCGGTTGGCATTTTGTCCGCATGGCTCATCGTTCGTCAGGACTTCCCGGGCAAATCCGCCTTTGAATTCGGCCTGATGATGAGCTTCGCAATTCCGGGCACAGTGATCGGTATCAGCTACATTCTGGCGTTCAACCTGCCACCGCTGCAGATGACAGGCACCGCTCTGATCCTGATTTTCTGCTTCGTATTCCGCAACATGCCAGTGGGTGTGCGCGGCGGCGTGGCGGCGATGTCTCAGCTGGATAAGAACCTGGATGAAGCTTCCCTGACACTGGGTGCAAACAGCGCGCGTACACTGAAAAAAGTGATCCTGCCGCTGCTGCGTCCAGCCATTCAGGCGGCTCTGGTCTACAGCTTCGTGCGTGCGATCACATCCATCTCTGCGGTCATCTTCCTTGTGAGCGCGAAATACAACATGGCGACGGCCTATGTGGTCGGTCTGGTTGAGAACGGCGAATACGGCGTGGCGATTGCCTACAGCTCCGTTCTCATCTTCGTGATGGTCACCATCATTCTCATCTTCCAGCTGCTGGTTGGTGAAAGAAAACTCCGTCGTCCGGAAAACACTCAAAAATCTCCTGCTCAGGGTAAACTGAAGGAAGTCGCAGCATGACACATTCCAAATTTGGTCAGGTCCGCTTCGAAAATGTCGGCAAAAACTACGGCGACTTTACTGCAATCCCGAACCTCAATCTTACGATTGAGCCGGGTCAGCTGGTTACCCTGCTGGGGCCATCCGGGTGTGGCAAGACGACAACCCTGCGCATGATTGCAGGGTTGGAGACCCCAACATCTGGCCGCATCATGATTGGGGGAGATGACGTTACCCGTCTGCCACCGAACGAGCGTGACGTGTCCATGGTGTTCCAGTCTTATGCCCTGTTCCCGCACATGAGCGTGCTTGAGAACGTGAAATACGGCTTGGAATCCAGTGGTTTCAAAGATGCGGAAGATCTGGCTCTGAGAGGTCTCGACCTTGTCGGCCTGCGCGAAAAAGCACCGCGTCTTCCCTCCGAGCTGTCCGGCGGTCAGCAGCAGCGTGTGGCAGTTGCCCGTGCACTGGTTCTGGAGCCTCAGGTTCTTCTGCTTGATGAGCCGCTCTCCAACCTGGACGCCCGTCTGCGCCGCCTAGTGCGTACTGAAATCCGTGAAATCCAGCAGCGTCTTGATTTCACTGCAGTTTACGTCACCCACGATCAGGAGGAAGCGCTCGCAGTTTCCGACCGCATTGTTGTGATGCGTGACGGTCTCATTGAGCAGGATGGCACGCCCTATGAGCTTTATGAGAGCCCGGCATCCGAGTTCATCGCAGACTTCATCGGCGAAGCAAACATCCTCGACTGTGACATCAGCGACGTAAATGCAGAGACCGCAAACGTTCAAATTGGCGGCAAAGGCTTTGACCTGCGCAGCCGTAACCACAGCATTGGCAAGGGCAAACTGGCTGCGCGTGCCAACTCCATCAAGCTCAGCAGAGATGTCAATGGCGGTCCAACCGGCAAGATCAAATCCGCGGCTTATCTGGGTGATCACTTCCAGTACGAAGTGATGAGCGACCTTGGTCTGCTGTTTGTCATCGACAACCACACAGACGAATTGCTGGAAAACGGCACCTCTGTTGGCATCGACTTTGATGCACGCGGTCTTGCACTGATTGGCGGTAAAAAATGACCACTGAAACAGTTCTGGACCAAGCAGCCGAGTTGGAGCAACGCTTCAACGCAGCCCAAAAGATGGCTGATGAAGCAGCGGCTCTCGCCCTTGAGCACTTCGCCAATCGCGATGATTTGAACATCGACACGAAACGGCATCCGCAGGATGTCGTTTCTGAAGCTGACAAAGCCGTGGAGCAGAAAATCCGCAGCCTGATCGCCGAGCACTTCCCTGAGGATGCGTTGCTTGGTGAGGAATTTGGCTTTGTGGAAGGAACGACCGGCTACACCTGGGTCATCGACCCGATTGACGGAACGGCCCCTTTTCTCAATGGCTTACCGGGTTGGTGCGTGTGCATCGCCGTAACCGACCAAGACGGCGCTGCCATCGGCATCATTGATGTTCCGGTCCTCAAGGAGCGCTTTGCGGCGCTGCGCGGCAAAGGCACAACTCTCAACGGTTCCCTAGTTCGGGTGACTGATCGATTTAACCTGCAGACCGGCATGCTGGGCGTTGGCGCGAATGATCGCGTTGCTCCTGCGCAGGTCGGTAAAATGTTCGAAGACCTGATGTCCGCAGGCGTGAGCTACACTCGTTATGGCTCCGGTGCATTGATGTTGGCATGGGTCGCTGCGGGGCGCTTGGTTGGCTACGTTGAGCCGCGCATGTCTGCCTGGGACTGCATGGCTGCATACTGCCTTATCACTGAAGCTGGCGGGAAAATTCTCCCATTTCCGATGGCTGAGAACCCAAGTACCCCGTATCCTGTTTTGGGCGCTGCCCCGCAGGTTTTCGATGAGGTTCTTGACCTCACAAATCTAACCCAGTTTGCCTAGTCTCCCGAGTAGACAACGGGTTAGATCACACTTGCAGGCGCTGTTCACCCAGAGCAGCGCCTGTTTTTTTATGCACTCAGATGAAGAGCAAAACGCCACCACCTGCAATCAGGCCACCGCGGATAAGTGGTGAGAATGGTGCGATGACACCATAGGAAATCGCAGAGAGCGCAAGCCCCACCTTCACCGTTGCCAGCAGTGACCAGACTGGCGAGCTCACAAGCGTGATCAGCGTCGGATTTGCTATCATTCCCAACGGGATAAGGTAAAGGCCAATCCCCAGCGCCATAGCGAACAACGCGACCTTCAACCAGTTTTCATTGACCATGCCCGCAGCAATAAACACTGCTCCGCAAACAGGGGGAGTAATGGTGGAGAGCAGCGCGAACCAGAACACGAACAGGTGTGCCTGAAGCGGCTCCAACCCGATATCAATGAGCGCAGGACCAGCAACAGAAACGCAGATCACATAGGCCGCTGTTGTTGGCACTTCCATGCCCAGAACCATGCAAGCCAGAGCTGTCAGCAGCAGTGCAGGCCACAACATGCCCCCGGAGCCGGAGAGGATAAGTGAGGTGATCTTCACCCCAAGGCCTGTCACCCCCAGTGTGCCGATGATGATGGACGCACAGAGGATAATCGACGCGATCATCGCCACCTGCTTGCCGGAGTTCATCAGCGCCTGCTCGAAGCGCCCGCCGATTTTCCGCGGGTCTACCTTGAAGTTCTTGTCGATCAGCAGCAGCACAACCGCAGCCATAATCGCCAGACAGGCCGCATACTGAGGGGTATAGCCCAGCACAAACATCGCCCAGAGCAGCACCGTAAACGGCACGAGGAAGAACAGCGATGTGATGATAACCGAGCGCGTATCCGGCTGGTCTTCCGCAGCCAATCCCTTCAGCTCATAGCGCCGCGCAAAGGCGTTGATGCCCATCCAGACCGCGAAAAAGTACAAAAATGCGGGCAGAATCGCAGCAGCCATAATGCCGGTGTAGGGCACGCCAGTCAGTTCCACCATGACAAAAGCGCCAGCTCCCATCAATGGCGGCATGATTTGTCCCCCTGAGGAGGCTACAGCTTCCACAGCAGCGGCAAGTGCACGCGGGTAGCCCAGTTTGGTCATGGCCGGCAGCGTAATCGCGCCAGTAGACGCCACGTTCGCAGAAGCCGAACCGGAGATGGAGCCGAACAAAGCTGATGAAATCACTGAAACTTTTGCCGTTCCGCCTTTCAGCTTACCTGCGGCGGCGGCAGCCACATTCATGAAACCAGCGCCTGCTTCTCCGGCATTCAAAAACGCGCCGAAGATCACGAAGATCGCGACAACACCAACAGATACTCCCGTCAGCTTGCCCCATAATCCCCCTTCAGCGATGGTCATGGTACCGAGAAAACTTTCCAGCGGAACACCTGCATAGCCGAACTCACCGGGGATATGTTGCCCAAACATGCCGTAGGCCAGCGCGATCAAAGCCACCAGTGGCAGCGGCCAGCCAATGGCCCGACGCGCCATTTCCAGCACCGTGATCAGCAGGCCAAATGCCAGATAAAGCTGAAAATCATCAATAAGATAGCCGTATTGATCCGACAGATCCGAGTGGTTCCATGCAATCCAACCAGCCGCGAAAACACCAAAGGCTGTGAGCACATAACCCGTCACCTTTTCAAGGGGATTACGTGCCATCAGGATGAGCGCCCAAGGCAGCGCAAGAGCCATGTGCAGCGGACGGCTGACCAGATTGGGAACCAGACCGGAAAAGATCAGACCCAGATGAAACAGCACGGTGGCCAGACCGAGCACCAGCCAGATGGAACGGTGAATTCTATTCAACGAAATAACCCAGAATGAGTAAGGCCCGAAGAATATACTCCGGGCCTGAATTTTTGATAAGATGAATGCGCTTAGCGTTGCGCGTCGGTGATTGTGTACCCAACTTCATCATAAAACTTCAGTGCACCCGGATGGATTTTGCCGCTGATGTTGCCGAGCAGATCATTGTCTACGCCGTTCCACCATGCTGCACCCTTGCCCATTTTTTCCTTCTGGTCCCAGAAGCTTTTGGTCAGCGCATACGCGGTTGCATCATCCATCTGCGTTGTTGTGTAAGCCACAACTGGCAGAGAAGTTGTTGTGATGTCAGCGTCTTGACCAGCGTAAGTGCCCGCCGGAATCACCAGTTTGGTGCGCTTTGTCTGGGCGATCTGGTCATCAGAAAGAGACAGAACATCAACACCTGTCCCAGCAGCTGCCTCAATCACGTTTGGCGCCGGGTAGGAACCTGCAGTCACAAATCCATCAATCTGGCCGTTCTTCAGCGCAGGCACAGCGTTGGAAAGCTCTACATCTGCCAGCTCTACTTCACCTTCAAGACCAAACAGTTTCAGGTACTTAGCACCTTCGCGGGCACCAAAGGAGCCTTTGCCGATGAGGATTTTCTTACCCTTCATGTCCGCAAAGCTCTCAATGCCGCTGTCTTCACCAACCACAAAGTGCATGGTCAGGGACGGGATTGGGAACAGTGCACGAATTTCACCGAACTTGGGATTTGCCCGTTTTTCGAACATCGCCTTGCCGCCCTTGGCAAGCTTCACCAGTACCGGCGGCGTGGTGAAAACGTAGTTGCCCGGACGCACCGCAGCTTCCATTACGTTTTGAACGGAGCCCTGACTTTCTTCAACGGTAACGATGATATCCCCGTTTGAGGCTTCCTTCATTGCTTCCGCAATCTGTACTGCCATCTGGTAATAGGAGGATGAGGTTTTCGCTGATTTATAAGTGACGCGGGTTTCCGCCTGAGCGCTAAACGAAAACGCGACGAGTGCTGCAGCAGCCACGCATGAGTGTAATAGTTTCATGGATCATCCTCTGGAACGACAAATACTTAAAATTGCTGAGAGATTTTATCGAGTATGTGGGGTGTTTCAAGTAGGGGGATCAGCTTACCGCTGATCTGAGGCGGAAATTTTCTCATGAATGCATGACAGAACGAACAGCTTGCGCGATTTTGCGTTTTTTACGTGAAATCTGCGTTACTTGCGTTTTGGGTGCGTTCATATGAGTGTTTGTCGTGCAATCATATCAGAAGGCCGTTTTTGTCTAAAGTCTCCTGAAACTCTTCCTTGGGCAACAGCCGGAAATGATCCCCCGTCATCTCCGCCGTCAGAATTCGATCGCACCGAAATGTGCGCGGCGCATTTCGCAGATGATCAAATGCGATCACGTACCAAACGGGATAATTTAACATGAGGTAGTGCGGTTCGATCCGCCGTTCAGAGGATGCACCATCCTCTCGCTTATATCCGACCGTGAGCGTCACCTGATCGATGAAGGCCTGATGCAGTGCCTGCACGACATCTTTAGGCGGGGCATTGATCGTCCGCTGCACATAGGTGGAGGCTGTCGACCCGATCAGGATGCGGGATTTCAGGCGGTTTACCTTATGCCGCTTTTCTGGCGAGAACGACGCCACCAGCTGCCGGCGAACGGAACCGAGGCTCGCCAGAAACATGGGCGAATCCATTTGTTCAGAAACCGCAATGCTGATCAGCAAATCGACCGCTTCCGGATACGCCAGATTCATGCGCCCGACGCCCCAGTTGCGATCAAGGCGAACACCTCCGCCGCGACCACGATCCGCATCAATGGGCAGGCCCTGCTCGCGCATCAGCTGAAGGTCCCGAGTGATCGTGCGTTCGCTGACATCATGCTGAAGCGCCAGATCTTTGACTGTGCAAAGCTCTTCCTGCTTCAGCTGAACAGCCAGCAATTCCATTCGTCTTAATCTGCCATTTGAATTTGTGCGCGCCATCGAAAAAATAGGACATTAAATGTCCTATTTGTCAATACAACCGAGGTGACCCGAGTTCAACACATGGAGATCACACGATGAAAATTGGCTATTTCACTGTCGGAACAAACAACAGAGAAGCCTCCGCCAAGTTCTATGACTCACTCTTCGAGCAAGGCGGACCGAAGCAAGTTGCGGCCAATGAAAGGCTGACCTATTGGCAAAATGAGAATTTTGCATTTGCGACTGCCTTGCCCATTGATGGGAAGCCTGCAACGCATGGAAATGGTGCAATGGTTGGCTTTGGCGTCGACACTGTCGAAGAGGTCAAAAGGCTTCATAAACTGGCCATCGACCTGGGCGGCACCAATGAGGGCGACCCAAACCAGCGAGGTCCTTACATTTCAGCTTATGTGAGAGATCTCGACCACAACAAACTCATCTTCTTCACAGAGGCAATGAGCTGAGCACCCTGCCCACACCTCAGACTGTCTTCATCCCCCAGAAGCGGTCATGAGCTGTGAGAATGCAGGTATTGCAACCTTTATACATAGGTCGCCTAATGCCTGCGGGAATGATGCTCATGTGCAGCGGTTTCGACGCGAGATCGCTGCACGTTTCAGCTTCAGTTGGGGGACAATATGAACACGCCAAACGCCGATCTGCAAAACAAGATCAGCCAAATCAGAGAGCAACTGCAACATCTGAAAACGACGGATACAAAGCCGAAAGCCGTCGCAGGGCCTAGCCTGAACCAAGCCTTGCAAGCCAGCGAGCGAATGTTGTTTGGTGAGCTCAACAAACAGGGTGTTTTGAAGTCTTCGCCACCACAAATCGATCTGGAAGGCGGAAACATTGAGTTCGGCCTGTCCCTCTTCTGGACCTTCAATCCACCCGAAGATTACGAGGATGTGTTTGCAGTCGTAAAAGAGTTTCTGGAGTGGGAAACAGGCGGACAGCTAAAGGCTCCTCTGCTGGATGATTACAGCACCATCAAACAGCAAATCGACCTTGGCGGCATTGTCATGTCAGACGGCTCAATTTTGGGCTTCGGCAAATATGAGATGGCCGATGTTGGGTGGGCCGTCTGCCTCGTCTATGTGATTTACTACAGTCTCTTCCCGAATAAAAAGGCGCCCTTCAACACCGCGCCAGCAGGCGTCATCGATCTGGCGGCGGGGACCTCTCAAAACGAGGTGAGCATCGCGATCCTTGGAGATTGGGGGACTGGAGATTACACCAGCGACGGCGGCCCCGCCAAGGCCGTGATGGATGCGATCAGCAAGAGCGCTACGATTGATAATCCTGACTACATTATCCATCTCGGGGATGTTTATTACGCTGGCACGGAATCCAGTGAAGAGAACGATAACCTCCTCCAGATGTGGCCCGCAGACCGCTTTGCTGGTGGCAAAATGGCCGGAACGTCCTTCACCCTCAATTCCAACCACGAAATGTATGATGGAGCGAACGGTTACTTTAAGATCGCTTTGACACCTGCAAACACGCCTTTCAACGAGCAACAGAAAGCCAGTTTCTTTGCGCTAAAGTTTGGCGACTGGATGATGCTGGGCCTTGATAGCGCCTACTACTCGTCCGCCTCAACCCTCTTCATGGACGGCACTCTGGGTGCTAGCAAATCAAGCGTGCAAAGAGACTGGATACAGCAGGTCGTTGGGGACAGAAACGGTAGGGATGTTATTCTCCTGACCCATCATAACCCAATCAGTTTTGATGGCCTGAAAAGAGAACCACTATGGGATGAGGCTGTTGCAGATCTGGGCGGCACCCCAGACTATTGGTATTGGGGTCATGTGCATTTAGGTGTCGCCTATGGCGACCAACTGCCCACCGCGAAAGGCACTGACGGGCGTTTTGCGAAAGTAAGATGCTCTGGAAATGCCGCGATCCCGAATGGAGCTCCCTCTGGTTTGGAGGACAAACCGCATATCGACTACTACTCGCATACTCCCTTGAAAAATAAGGAGCCTCGGGTTCGCAACGGGTTCGCCCTGATTACGCTGAGCCTTGATGGGCAGATTAAAGAGAGCTTCTACGAAGTCTCCGATGGCTCGGAAGAGCCCGTAGAAGTCTGGAAGTCATCGCACCAGAAAACAATGGTATAGAGTTGGCCTCCATGCTCAGGCGAGAAAGCAGCCTGCCTGAGCATGGAGGTTCATAGATTGAGCGCTATCGCAGCACATGCTCCACGGCGCGTCCTGCCGCCAACACCTGCTCATCATGGACCGCAGCCCCACAGATGGAAATACTGTGTGATGGTTTGCCTGGATCAACCGGCAAGGTGAGCGATGGCATGTTCAGGAAGGCGGTGATCATCGTCAGCCGCAAAGCCTGTGCGTTGGCTTTCTGGAACGCCTCAATGCTTTCCTCTACCTCTGAGATAAGAGGCGGTACATCCAGTACCGTCGGCATCAGGACCAAGTCCCCTTTCAGCTGCGCCTCCACCTCTGACTGAAGCACCGCCCGCTGACGTCTGAGATAAGCCAGTTTCTTTGGCGTCATGGGCAGGGCATGTTCCAGACGGGCTTTGATCTGCGGGTCGATCTGATCTTTGCTCAGGTCCACAAACTGCGAGATCTGCTCCCGCGCTTCCACGCTGACCAGCGTTCCATGCTCAGAAAACAGCAGATGCGCCTTCAAAATTGGCCGCAAATCGCGGCGGACGATATGGATGCCAGCGGCAACAAGCGTATCGATGCAATGCTCAAACATCTCCATAATCTCAGCGGAGATGCCCAGTCCTTCCAGATCCGGCACCACAAGGCGGAAGGCCCGTTCCTCTGTAGCGTTGTTATCAGGCAAGGTTTTGCCACTCATCACCGCATCAAGCGCGCAGATACCGTCAACCGTTCGCGCCATCGGCCCCAGCACATCAAGGCTCGCCCCAAGCGGCACAACGCCTTCCATGGGATAGCGCCCCATGGTCGCCCGATACCCGCAAATGCCCTGAAAGGCTGCAGGAACCCGTGTAGAACCGGAGGTATCGCTGCCAATCGCCAGATCACAAATGCCGTTGGAGATCGCTGCTGCACTGCCAGAGGACGAGCCGCCCGGAATAAGCGCAGCATCTAACCCGTTGGGCGCATTGCCATAATGGGGAT
>NZ_LMCJ01000013.1:182343-272970 GCF_001623085.1 Pseudovibrio sp. W74 | reverse complement strand
AAACGCAAACTCGGTCATATTGGCAGGCCCGATGGGAATGCCCCCCGCCTCAATCACCTGCTGCACCACCGCTGCATTCTCAGCTTCAATCTCGGTGGCATAAACAGCAGATCCAGCCGTCGTTGCCCGTCCTTTCAGTGCAATATTCCCCTTGATCGCAACAAGCTGCCCATCAATTGCACTCAGCTTCTGCCCAGCCACGCGCCGCGCATCTGCCGCCGCAACCAACTCCTCAACCTGCTCCCGATTGAGCCCAATAAAGATGCCCCGGAGTTCCTCACCCCCAAGCCTCTCCCAAAGCCCCGCAAGATCACCCATATCCACCATCCCAGAGCTCCATAAACCCAATCATTCCAACCATACTAAAACCAGCAATTCCAAGGTGTCAAAGCAGGAATGTGGGAGAACCGATCACATATGACAAACACTGGCCCCAGCTCCTCAAACAGAAAAAAGGCCTCTCGCGATGAGAGGCCTTTTGTGGCTGGTCACCCATGATGCCAGGACGGTGGGACATCTGGGAGGGTCGGTAGTCTCCCTTATGGATTTACAACCACATAAACTGTTTTTCCATCTTCGGTCGTGGCCTGATAATAAGTGCCGCCGCAGTTGTAGTAGCCATTGTATGGGGTACAGCCTGAGATGCTCTGGCGGCGGTTGACACGGCGGGATGTACGGCGGGCGGTCCGGCGAGCTGCATTGCGCTCTGCTGTCTGGGCATTTGCCTCACCGATTTTGAAGGAGATTGGTGAGATGGATTTGGTGCCAGGCTGCGAAGGTCTTGGGTTATAATCCACTGTGTAACCAACGGAGAGGGCAACTGCTGCGATTGTCAGGGCTTTGATAGACATTTTTCTTCTTCTTTTTATTGGTGGTCGTAAGGTTTTGCTTCGGCTTTCAGGGTTCTCGCCGCTGGTCCTTACTGCTCTGACCACTGGGTTGCTTTGAAGAGAACGAGGTGCTCAGATTGCCAGTTAGGCTGCTCTCTTCGGTGGTACTCCCGAGCGGAACCAGTCCGGATCCTTGAGTTCTTGATCGGTTTACTTTCCGTCTTCGGGAGAAAACTGTTTTCTTTGGGTTTTCTAATCTGATCGCTCTTAGTGAGCGGATCCTGCAAGGCCAATTCCGATTGCAAGGCCAAGCCATGCTTTCACTCGAAGGCCTACTGCTTTGATGACGCCGAGGGCTGAGATTACGTGGGCCGTTACACCGCCTGACATGTCGCCTTTCAGGTCTGTTGTATAGGTCTGCACAACACATCCACTGCCTGGGACCAGATACTTCTGGTGTTCCGGGTAGACCAGATCGAGGTGAGCGACGACCTGACCACGTTTGGCGCGTTCTCCAGGTTCCATCAACTTGCCGGATGGTGCCATCTGGCCGGAGGAGATTGACTTTTGAATGCGAGAGATCCGTGCTGGTAGAACCGTGTGGAACATCGCAATGTTAAAGTTACTTTCACAGGCGATCTCAGCTGCCATGCCTTCGTAAAGTTCAGTGCGGGAAACCTGAGAGAAACCAGCAACCACACGAGAACCTTCCTCTTGGGTTCGGTCCGGGATGATCACCATGGCCGGAGCCATTGCTGCCTGTGCTGCTCGGGCTCCAACATGCAGGGTCACTTGCTCAACAACACCATCAACCAGACTGTAAACCCGTGTCTTTTTCAGTTCTATTTCAGCCTGCTCAAGTGTGGACTGGGCACTTGCCAGTTGTGATGGAAGAGTAGAGTGCGCTTGCACTTTTGCAGCTTCCAGTTTTGCTTTCGCTGCTTTCACATCTGCCACACTGGTGTCTCGCTGCGAAATCGCACGTTCCAATCGGGCTCGCTGGAAGGCTGCAGAGTTTTTCATCTTAAGCTCTTCGTGGTCCGCCAACGTCATCTCAGCCTGATTCAGACCTGTTTTGGCTGCATCCAGCGCTGCATCTGCAGTTTCCACTTCCAGATGTGCGGTTTTGATAGCGCTTTTGATTTCGTCAATCTTGCGGTTTGCATGATCAACTTTGGCCTTTTCCATTGCACTTTCTGTGCTGAACAGCGGGTCGCCAACTTTGACACGGTCGCCACCAGTGACGAAGACTTCTGTGACTGTTCCACCGTTTTCGGCAACAACCGGAACGGTCTTAAAAGGAACGATGCCTGTAAACGACTTCGGGTAGTAATAGAACACCGCAAAGAAGACGGCGAGAGCCATAAACACCCATAAAACCAAGGCATAATGCACGTTGTAGAGAGTAATCGGCATGCCCTTCCAGCGCAGGTACCATACCCGCAGCACGAAAGGAAAAGAGGTGACAAGAAGCTCAATCATTTGTTTGCCTCCTGCATTTTAGGAGTCCACCACAGCATAAAATCGCGAGCGATCGCTGTAAGGATCAGGGAGGCCGGAAGCAAGATGCTGAAATGAGACAGGGCCGGCATAACTTCATAGGCAAGGGCTACAGTCAGCATCACTGGCACTGTTGTGCGAAGCGGTGTTCCCTTTGCCTTGTGTTCCGCATAGCGGTCAAAGCGGGAATAAAGATGCACAATCAAAAGAAAGGCCAGAAAGAAAACAACAATACTGACAATGGAGTAACTGTCAGATTCTCCTGGTGGAACCCACCAGCGTGGTTCACCACCTGCCGCTGAGGCTTCGGTGGTTAATGCGCCAACTACCATGACGCTTGAAAGGATGATCGACTTCACGGTGAATGTCCTTTGCTTTGATTAGAAAGCTACCGTCCTAGGCAGCACCGTTTGTTGATGTTCGTAAATTAACGTATGAGCAAAGGACGTTCTTTAGAGTTCTGGCCATCGATTTTTGATTTCTGGACATTTGAGAGGCTAATCGACGCAAAAGAATGTTGAGGCGCCCCTCTCAGACAGAGTGGAAGTCAGCATGACACGCATAAGCGCCTACCGATTGCGCCATGCAGCGCAAGTATATGGGCGGGAGCCAAACGCGGCTCTCGGCTTTGACAAGATCCTGGAGGCTGTCGGTGTTTCAGTGGAAGAGCTGAGCAACGCAACAGCAAGAATAGATCTGCAACGAGAAGCCGCCGCGCTGGAAACAGCCTGCGAGGCTTTGGAGGACCCAACCTTCGCGGCTCGTGCTGGCCTCGCATCACCGGGAGCGAAGACACTACTGGCGTATTTGGCTCAGGCCAGTGACAACATCGGACAAGTGTTTCGCTTCGCGCAAAAATACTACGCATTGGAAGACCCGGATCTTCGCTTTGATCTGGATGGCAGTGAAGCTGAGCCCACCATTTGCCTGAGCAGTGACATTCTCAGCGCGCATCAATTCCCAAGACATCGCGAGTTCCTGGTGTTTGGCTTGCTCAAGCGCACAGAGCAAATTGCAGGTGATGGCTTTGGAAAGATGTCCGTCATGTTGGAATGTGAGGACACAGAGCACTGCGCGCGTCTTTCTGAGTTGGCAGACTGCGAGGTTACAGGCGTTCAATCAATCAACGGCGTGAGGTTGCCCACTGGTGGGTTCGAGTTTCAGATCGCGACTTCCGACACAGCTTTGCGAGAGCATTTGCTCAAACATGGAGAGGAACGACTGAGCCAGCTGCCGCAAAACCGAACCGGCCTGTCTGCCAAAGTCATCAAACTGGTGCGCTCCCGCTTACCCGGCAGCCTGCCGAGCGGCGATGAGGTAGCCAAAGAACTCTGCATGACCCGTCGGACCCTGACGCGCAAACTCTCCGAGGAAGGCACCAACTTCAAGTCTCTGGTGGAATCTGCCCGTTGCGATCTGGCAAAACGTTTGCTGGTGGGAACAGACAGCATCGCCCAGGTCGCCTTCCTGCTCGACTTCGCCGACCAAGCCGCCTTCTCCGTCGCCTTCAAACGCTGGACCGGCGCTACCCCCGCAGTATTCCGCAAGGCGAAGACGTAGAGAACATGCGCCTTTGTAAAACCTCCCCTACTTCGCCAGCAGGTCGGAGGTGTTTAAGAGGTCCATGAAGGTGCGGACGTTGAGGGAGAGTTGTTTGCTGCTGGGGTAGATGGCGTAAAGGCCTTGTGTTGGGGTGGCGTAGCCTGTCAGGATGTGTGTCAACGCTCCGGTTTGCAGAGCCTCCTCAGCTGCTCTTTCCGGAAGTAGGGCAACGCCAATTCCCAAAGCGGCAGCACTGGATGCCATGGAGATGCTTTGGGCAGCCAGCCTTGGTTTATGCCGTGCGAAAAACTCTGTGCCTTTGCCGTTCACCATGCGCCATGTGGTCTGACCCAATGTGGCTCCGTGAACAATGGAAGGAAACTCTGCCAGATCCTCCAGTTTTTTCGGCTCTCCTAAAACCTCCAGAAGCTTTGGACTGGCGCAGAGAATGCGGTGGGTGGAGGACAGTTTGCGGGCTATCAACGATGAATCCTGCAACTCGCCGAAGCGCAGCGCCAGATCAATCCGCTCTTCGATCAGGTCTACATATTCATCGCTCAGCAACAACTCCACTCTGGTTTTGGGATAGCGGGCAAGATACGTCGCCACCACATCACCAAAGGCTCCCTCCCCAAATGCAGCCGGGGCTGCGATGCGCAAGATGCCTGAGGGCGTTGCCGTGCTCTCATCCACCAGCTGGGTTGCTGCGGAAAGCTCATCCACACCGCGCTTGCACCGCTCATAAAAGGATCGCCCAATGTCCGTAAGGGTGACTTTGCGCGTTGTCCGGTGAAACAAGCGCACACCGAGACTTTCCTCAAGAATACTGATCTTGCGACTAATGCTGCCTTTGGGGATGCCAATGACCTCTGCCCCGCCGGAAAATGTACCCGCATCCGCGACAGCTACAAAGGCTGCGATAGCATTTAGATCAGCCATATCTGCCTCATCACATTAACTCATATAGGAAACAATAAAACGCATTTAGTGCAGATTGTGCAACAATAAATTCCCGCCTAATTTTCCCCTACAGCAAGTTCATCACACAAGAACAACTCAAACCACGAGGAACACCAGATGTTCTCAGCATTGAAGCCAGTGATCGCAGCGGTAGGGATCGCACTCTTTTCAACCAGTTTGCCTGCCCTTGCCGACGCACCAAAGATTAAGACCGTCAACGGTGTCGCGTCTTACCCGGAAGGGTATCAGGGCACTCCGGTTCGGGCAGCGGATGAAGATCCGTTTCTGTCCCCCTCAAACTCTGCACTCATCCTCATCGACTACCAACCGCCAATTCTGGCAGGGGTAAAAAACATTGATCACGAAACGCTGATCAACAACACAACCGGCCTCATCAAAACCGCCGTCATCTACGATATCCCGATCATCTTCAGCCACGTTGCCGTGGGGTTGAACGGGTATGACCCTATGATTGAAGAACTGCAGAAGCTTGCTCCGAATGCCGTTTTTATTGACCGCACGAGCGTCAACGCCTGGGAAGAGCCAGAATTTGTTGAAGCGGTGAAAGCAACCGGACGCAAGAAGCTCATCATGGGCGGCCTCTGGACGGATGTCTGCCTCGCCTATCCGGCAATTGAAGCGGAAGCAGCTGGCTATGATGTGTATGTGCCCGAAGACGCCGTCGGTTCCATCACCCAGCTCAGCCACGAAAACGGCATGCGACGCATGATTGAAGCCGGCGTCGAGCCAATCACCTGGAACGTTGTTCCTGCTGAACTGCAGCGCGACCATGCCCGCACCGACAAGCTGCAAGCTGTCACCCGCGTCTTCATGGAGCACCTGTTCAAGGTGGATCCTGACCAGACCTGGTGACCAGCAGTATTGGGGAGCAGAGGCTCCCCTTCCAACCCCATAGTTAAAGCGAGAGATCCCATGAAACTTTATTCAGCCCCTGGCACTTGCGCCACCGCCATGCACATCGCTCTTGAATGGATCGGCAAGCCCTATGAAGTCGAGCACATCGATTTCCCGACCATGAAGTCTGAAGAGTATCTCAAACTAAACCCGTCTGGTGTTGTGCCAACACTGGTGGATGGAGACCTTGCTCTGCCAGAAGGCATGGCAATCCTCCTGCATCTGGTGGATCAGAACCCGCAAGCGAACATTGGACCAGCCGCAGGCACTGCAGACAGAGTGCATCTGCACCGTTGGCTTGTCTACCTTTCCGGCACGCTGCACCCGTATTTCTGGCCAGTGTTCATGCCAATGCGCTTCACCACAGATGCAAATGGCTATGACGACGTGAAAGCCGCTGCAAAGCAGCTGGTCGACAAAGCTCTGACGCAGATTGACCAGCATCTTGAAGGCCGGGACTGGATGGTTGGCGAGACAAAATCCGTTGCAGATGCCTTCCTCTACGCCATGGCCAGCTGGGCCTATGGGTTTGAAAAGCCAACATCTGAGTACAAGAACATCGACGCTCTGGTGCGCAAACTGGCCGCTGATCCCGCTGTTCAACAAGTTCACGCAGCACAAGGGACATCCCCAAAAGTCCCTGTTGCTGCCTGATGGCCCTCCAATAACGACATATGGGCCGAAGCACCCTCGGGTGGTGACAGTTTCTCCACCCGGGGGCGTCTGATCCGACCTTGCATGCCATCCCAAGCCAGTGAGTGAACCCATGAACACCCATTCCAACCCCATGATGGAAGTACCCGTCAACACAATGCTTTTGCGCATGGCAGCCCCCATCAGCCTTGGCATGCTTTCTACCTTCCTGTTCCAGATCGTCGACAGCTATTTTGTCGGCAAGCTGGGGTCCAATGAACTGGCGGCTCTGGCGTTCTCTTCCAGTGCCTTCTTTCTGTTTGCCGCAGTGTTCATGGGGTTTTCAGTTGGCGTTTCCTCTGTCATCGCCAGGGCGGTGGGTTCCGGTGAACGCCAGAAGGCCAAAATGCTAACCATGGTGTCTCTGGCACTTGTGGTCCTTGTCGCCGTCTCTCTCAGCTTTGCCGGGCGCGCGTTTATTGGCCCGACATTTTCCGCACTTGGTGCTTCAAAGGACATCCTTCCTTTGCTCGATGCGTACATGGGCACGCTCTATCTGGGCCTCCCACTGCTGATGCTTGGCATTGTTGGCAGCGGCGCAGCGCGGGCTATTGGCATCACCAAGCAAACGGAAGTGGTTTTTGGCATTGCTGGTGTAATCAATCTGGTCTTTGACTATCTGCTTATCTTCGGCATTGGTCCGTTTCCAGAGCTGGGTCTGGCAGGGGCGGCCTGGGCTACCGTGCTGTCCTTTGGCTTCATTTTTCTGGGTGTGATGTTCATCCTCACCCGGCAAAACCTGATTGGCTTGAGCAAACTTGACGGCGCGCTGTCTGGTCTTGCGGAAATCCTGAAGTTCTCCCTTTCAACAATCTCCATGCAGATGCTTGTGCCAACCACCGGCATTTTTACAACCTTCCTGCTGGCTGATTATGGATCGCAGGCTGTTGCTGCCTTTGGGATTGTTGGGCGAATTGAATCTCTCGCCCTGATCGGCATCTTCGCCGTTTCCATGGCCGTCACCCCGTTCATTGCGCAAAACTTTGGGGCGAAGGAACATGAACGTATCGACCAGGCGATCATCTTTGCAGGCAAAGCCTCGTTTTATCTCGGCATCCTTCTGTTCGCCGTCCTCGCTCTGCTTGGCCCTTCCATCGCAACCATTTTCTCTGATGATCCAGCAGTCATCAATTTCGTCAGCATCTACTTCAAGATCGTTGCAGTCTCCTACGCATTTCAGGGTCTTGTTGCAGTCACCGTCGCCATCTTCAACGGCCTGCAGATGCCGCGCATTGCACTGAAGATTATGCTGGTGCGCACCTTCGTGCTGGTCTTCCCGTTGCTCTTCATAGGTTCAAAGCTTGGGCTCTGGTGGATCCTCGCAGGTCTTGCAGCCGGCAACATCCTCGCCGCCACCTATGCCGCATACCTGATGCGCCAGTCCGAACGAAAATGGAACCGCCCCACCGCAAAGGCAAAACCGTGGTTGGAGCTTGGGCAGGATCTGAGGAAGCTAATTTCAATTGCAAAGAGCTAAGACCAAAAAAGGCCTCTCGCGATGAGAGGCCTTTTGGTTTTTGTCTCAGATAACCGAATAACGCTTAGAGCGTGTTGCGTTCATTTGCATTCACGCCTCACGCTCTAATTTCTTTACTTTCAGCGAATTCTTGTCGTTTGATTGAATTCAATCAAACGGAACGCGCTCTAGTCGTAGAGGACTGCTGCGATTTCTGGGTCGTCTATGTTGGAGGCATCGTAGTAGTAGAAGCCGGTGTCGATGTTGGATGGGACGTCTTTGCCCTGTGAGGCCATGACGGCGGCTTTGACGGTTTCATAACCGATGCCGACCGGGTTCTGGGTGATCGCACCTGCCATCAGGCCGCTGCGGACGGCGTCTTTCTGGGCACGGCCAGAATCGTAACCGATGATCACAACATCTTTGCTGCCCATTTCACGTACGCCGTTGGCAACACCGATTGCGGACCCTTCGTTGGTGCCAAAGACGCCTTTGATGTCCGGGTTAGCTGTCAGGATCGCTTTGGTCAGCTCGGTGGACTTGAGCTGATCGCCGCCGCCGTACTGAACAGTTACCACTTCGATATCCGGATAGTTCTTCATCTGGTTGAGGAAACCATCGCGGCGGTCGATGCCGGTGCGGCTGGTCTGGTCATGGGCAACCACGGCCACCTTACCGCTTTTGCCGATCAGCTCTGCCATTTTGTCAGCTGCAAGGCTTGCTGCTGCCACGTTGTCGGTTGCGGCCAGCGCCACAGGAATTTCGCTTTCCACGCCGCTGTCGAATGCGATGATCGGAATACCAGCGGACTGTGCCTGACGCAGCAGTGGAATAGCAGCCTGACTGTCCAGCGCGGCAAAGCCGATGGCTGCCGGGTTCTTGGCCAGTGCTGCGGCCAGCATGTCGATTTGGCGATCAACCATGGCTTCACTGTCCGGACCTTCAAACGTGATTTCAACGTTCAGCTCAGCGGCTGCATTATCCGCACCTGCCTTCACAGCTTGCCAGAACTGGTGCTGGAAGCCCTTGGAGATCAACGGGATGTAAACCTTATCCGCTGCGAATGAAAGCGAGCTGGTTGCAAGCAATGTTGCTGAGGCCAAGGCCCCAATCAAAGTACGACGTGTAAACATAATATTTCCTCCCAATGAAATAATTTAGAGCGTGTTCCGTTGGATTGGTTTCAATCAAACGATAAGAATTCGCTCCACTAAAGATGCTGGGACAAAAGCGCCCCAACCGCTTTTAAGCATGAGCTTTTTTCTTGCGGGCCATATCCGCATAGACGGCCAGAATGATGATCGCGCCGGTCACCACGGTCTGCCATTCCTGAGCAACGGAAAGCACACGCAGACCGTTGGTCAGCACCGCCATGATCAGTGCTCCGATCAGCGTTCCCATGATGGTGCCGCGACCACCGGCCAGAGACGTTCCGCCAATCACCACAGCAGCGATTGCTTCCAGCTCATAGCCAAGACCAAGGGCTGGCTGAGCGGAATTGAGGCGGGACGCGATGAGAATTCCCGCAATACCGCAGATCCCACCTGCAAGCGCGTAAATTCCCATTTTCCAGGCATCCGTGTTGACGCCGGACAGGCGCACGGATTCCTCGTTGGACCCAAGTGCGAAGGTGTAGCGGCCCAAAACAGTTCTTCCCAGAACGTAGGAAGCTGCAATCGCAACAAGGAACAGAATCAACACACCATTCGGGATCTGAAAGCCCGGAAAGACAGCCCCGATCACGGAGCCACGGGAAATGAGATCAAACCCCGGCGTGTCGTTGAAGTAGATTGGGCGTGTGCCGGAGATGACGAGGGACAGGCCCTTCAAAATCAGCATCATGCCAAGCGTTGCGATGAAGGGTGGCACCTTCATTTTGGCAACGAATGTGCCGGAACACAGACCGCAGAGCGCACCAGCGCCAATGGCAGCGACAACACCAAGCGGCAGGGGCAGACCCCAATATGTGAGCACCACTCCGGCGATCACAGCACAGAAGGTCATCATGGTGCCGATGGACAGATCAATACCGCCGGTGATGATGATAAGCGTTGCTGCAATGGCCAGAACGCCGTTGACCGATGTCGCCTGCAAAATGGCGATCATGTTGGACATCTGCATGAAGTTTGGCGAGGCCAGACCAAAGCCAATGAGCAGCACAATCAAGCTGGCAAAGGCGAGCAGTTTCTGGTGTGCGCCGGAGCTCACAAAACGACCGATAAGGTTCTTTTGCGGGGTTAAGGTGGTGTCTGTCATTGAACTTCACTCACAATTTGCGCAGCTGGGTCGCGTTGTGTTGCAAGGCGCATAATGTCTTCTTGCGTTGTTGAACTGCCACCCGGCAAAATGCCTGTCAGGCGGCCTTCGCACATCACCGCGATGCGATGGCTGAGGCGCATAACCTCTGGCAGCTCGGAGGAGATGACGATGATCGCGCAGCCCTGCTCTGCCAGTGAGTTCAACAGCTTATAAATTTCGGATTTTGCCCCCACATCAATGCCGCGTGTGGGCTCATCAAAAATGAGGATGTCGCAGTCGCGCAGCAGCCATTTGGCAATGACCACCTTTTGCTGGTTGCCTCCAGACAGGAACTGAAGCTCCTGCTTGTCAGAAGGTGTTCTGATTTCCAGCTGCTTGATGTACCTGGCGGCGACCTCTGCCATGCCAGCTTCATTCAGCACGCCAAGACGATTGCAGAACTGATCTAAACTGGCCATAGCTACATTGGCGCGCACATCCATGCCTGTTGCCAGGCCGAAGTGCTTGCGGTCCTCTGACAGATAACCAATGCCAACCTGCACAGCATCTGACGGGCTGTTGATTTTGCATTTATGGCCATTCACCCAGACTTCACCTGAATCCAGCGGATCAGCGCCAAAGATTGCACGGGCCACTTCTGTGCGCCCTGCCCCCATCAGGCCCGCAAAGCCGAGGATCTCGCCTTTTTTTAGCGCAAAGCTGACATCGCGGATTTCGGTGCCGCGGTTCAGGCTCTTCACTTCCAGCGCAACGTCTGCCGCTGAAAGGTCCGGCACCTCAACGGCTTCCTCTTTCACCTCACGGCCAACCATCATGGAAATGATCTCGTTGACCGGCGTATCAGCGGCAGGGACGGTGCCCACATACTCGCCATCGCGCATGACGGTGACGCGATCGGAGATCTGTTTCAGCTCGTCCATCTTGTGGCTGATATAGATGATGCCTACACCTTCCGCCTTCAAACGGCGGATGATGGTGAACAGTTCGGCGATTTCCTTGTCGTTCAGCGCGGCGGTCGGCTCATCCATGATCAGCACCTGCGAGCGATAGGAGAGTGCCTTGGCGATCTCCACCATCTGCTGCTTGGCAATGGTCAGGTTGCCAACCAGCACGTCAGGCTGCAAATCCAGCGCCATGCTCTGAAAGATGTCGCGGGTCTTCTGGTTGAGCGCAGCCTCATCGAGACGTCCAAATCTCAGGCGCGGCTCACGGCCAATGAAGATGTTCTGCGCTGCTGTCAGATCGTTCATCAGGCTGAGTTCCTGATGGATGATGCCTATTCCGAGGTCTTGCGCTTCTCGCGGCCCTTTTGGGTCAGCCGCTGTACCGTTGATTTCAATCTTGCCGTCGTCACGGGTGTAAACACCGGAAAGAACTTTCATCAAGGTGGATTTGCCAGCACCGTTCTCTCCCATCAGGGCGTGAACTTCACCGGCACGCAAGTCAAACTGCACATTCTTCAGGGCGTGCACACCCGGAAACGTCTTTTCAATACCCGTCATCCTGACGATGGTATTCATTTTTTTCTCCCCCCAATACTGGCCTGCAAACCTCAGTGAGAACGCACAGATCCCGACTGGTGCTGCGACTGCAGATCAGCAATTTGAAATGGCTGAGACACCCGGTTGATACCTGACTGCTTGCAGCACTCCTCCCAGAGTTCTGCCGCAGTCCCCGTTGCCTCATTTGCACGCATCCCCCCAATCCGAAAACCGGACCCACTTGGCGGGGAAGCGCTTTAGCTCTGGATCACGCCCTTCTTGATAATGACGTTGCCATACTTGCGTGTCGTGCCTGTCACCACAACGCAGGTTGCCTTCTTGGCTTTTTCATAGAACGCAAACCGCTCAACAAAGGTGATTTCAGCTCCTGCAGGCAGAGCGCTCTGGTAGTCGTCCACCAGTCCATCCGGCAGTTGGTCGCCTTCCACGGCGGCCATCATCATCACGTTTTCGGGGTCATACTGGTCCAGCTCCCAAAGCGGCATGACGGCTTTGAGCAGATCTGTCGCTTCGCACCCATCAGCACGCAGCACGGTGTCGCAAACGGAATAGGCCGGAAAATGCGCATCGCTGAACACGATCTCTTCTCCATGTCCCATCTCGTGCAGGATCTTTAACAGGTCCGGGAAAATGATCGGGTTGATCCCTTTAAGCACTTAAGCCCCCACTCACACCATGTGCCCGGCACCAACCGGGCAGGTAAAACAAACACCCAGACTTCCAGCAGGGTTGAAGAAAGCTCAGAAGTCCGCCGCGAATAAATGTACTATGAAGAACCAGAAAGGCTGTTCGCCTCGTGATTCCGTCTTCAGGCTGATGCCGTCGCATTCCGACAAACACTCTCAGGGCCAGCCCTTTGATTTCCCGGAAAAGGCAACATCAATCCATTGCTAATTCGTGTTAGCAAACTAGCAAAGCTCGCCGTTTAATCAAGAACAATTTTCTATTTTGCCGATTTTGAGCGCATTTTAAGAAACGGCCCTAGCGTCAGATTCACTTGAATTTTTGGTTGGTCAAAAGCCGGTAGTAATGCCTTCAGGCAAGCGCTCTATAATGCACGAACGACAATGATCTGGCCCCCGTGAGACCCAAAGATTATGGTCTGCCGCCGGTCAGAAACCTTTGATTCAGGAGCAAAAAACAGATGCCAAAAGCCTATTGGATTGCCCGCGTCAATATCAAAAATCCTGATATCTATCGGTTCTATGTCGAGGCCGCTCCGAGTGTCCTGCGAAAACACACTGGCCGCATCCTTGCGCGCGGCGAAAGGGCGGAGCAACTCGAGGGTCAAGAATACCATCGTCATGTCATCGTGGAGTTTGACAGCATGGAAGATGCGTTGAACTGCTACAACTCCCCCGAATACCAAACCGCCCGCGAGTTTCGAATTGGCATCGCTGATGTGGAAACCGTGATCGTTGAAGGCGTGGACTAACCGCATATTGGCGTGAAAAACGGGTAGGCCTTGCGACTCACCCGCTCTCAATTCAATGCTTAGATTGCGCCTGCTCAGCCCGGTTTTGGGGCCTTGAAAGCAGATTCGGTCAAGTGCTCTAGCAGCAAGCCGGATTGCTTGACGGCTTCTTCCTCATTGCCCATGGCAACCGCGCGCATGATAGCTTCATGATGATACGAGCATAACAGGTTGTCGGATTTGTCTTTGTTGGCAAACCAGAACCGGCGTGACTGGCTCTGCACGCGAGCAAGGGAATGGTGGAAGTACGGGTTGTTGGTCGCTTCCGTCACGATGCGGTGGATGTCCTGCAGATTGGACAGCAGCGACTTCTCATCCTCATCCTTCGCGCTTTGCACGATGAGTGACCCGAGCGCCAGCATCTCGCGGCGTTGATCAGTTGAGGCGCGCATGGCTGCAAATCTCAGGCAGATCGGCTCAATCTGCTTGCGCACTTCCAGCAGCTGCAATTGCTGCTCTGCGGTGATGGAGAGAAATTGAACCCCTTTGCGCGGATGGATGGCCAGCATCTCATCCTGCTCCAGCGCCTGAAGCGCCTCACGAACGGGCGTTCGGCCCAGATCCAACAGAGAGGCGAGTTTGTTTTCAGAGTACAGAGCTGAAACATCAAGCTCGTTGAAAAACAGCTTTCTCTCAATTTCCGTGCGCGCAAGCTCAGCCTGAGTTTTCTGGTGAGCCACGGTTACCCCCTGTTTTAAAAGCGTTATTTCTGCGTCAGTTGTATCACAGTGTAGCACAGTGCATTCCCGATTTGCCAGCGGTCTCTTCTTTTCTTTTGCTGCTATGTCAGCCGATTGGATCTTGTTTGGCGGCTTTTCACTCGGCTGCCATATCAATTCTGGACCCCTCCTAGATAATGTAACCTATCAGTCTTCGGCATTGTGTCATTCTGTCACGCAAAAACCACTTAGATTTCATGGAACCTCTGCGCTTTGCGAATTTTAGATAAACTAAAAAAGCTATAGTAATTAAGGCTTTATCATGAACTGATACTCTGAAATTTACCGAAACCCTCTGGCATGTCAGCACATCATTATTGGCATGCCAGAAGCCAATATTTCATCATATTTATCGATTTCTAAGGGTTATTACCATTGCTCTAGCCGCCAGTTTTTGCTTTTAAGGTTGCTAATATGTCAGTTTTGAGGATATGTTTCCGAAAACTGTCCTCATGGACTCAGAACTAAAGCAAACAGCCATAAATTGTGGCATACAAGGTAAGCACCCATGAAAAACTGGAAAGAGACTGCCCTAGCAGAAACCGCATCTCCTGTTCTTGCTGAAGCAGATGTTGTTGTTTGCGGTGGTGGCCCATCTGGTGTTGCTGCGGCTGTTATGAGTGCCCGCAGCGGTTTGAAGACAATCCTCATCGAGAAAAACGGGTTTTGTGGCGGCGGTGCAGTTGCCGGCCTGTCAGGTACTATCTGCGGTCTGTTCCTCACCCAGGACGACATCGAAAACAAAGACGCCAAGCAAATTGTTTTCGGTTTTGCAGAAGAGTTTCGTGCTCGCCTGCTGGCCAAAGGCGGTGCCACCGCCCCACAAATCTACGGCAACACCCACGTGGTGACCTTTGATCCGCTGATCTGGCGCGAAGCTGCGGACGATCTGCTTGAGGAATCCGGCGTTCAGTGCCTCTACCACACCTACATGACCGAGGTGGTCCGCGATGGTGATGAGATCACCGCGATCCGTGTAGACTCCAAGGCAGGCAGCACTTTCCTCAAAGCAAAAGCATTCATTGATACGTCAGGAGATGCGGCTCTCGTGACGAAAGCGGGGTGTGAGTACAGCTTCGGCGATAAGGGTGCCATTCAGAACCCGACCATGATCTTCCGTCTGTCAGACGTGGTGGAAAGCGATTTCTACGATTACTTCGGCAAGAACACCATCTGCCCGCCTGACATGATCGAACAGCTGAAAACGGCTTTTGAGAGCAGAGAGTACGACACACCCCGCAACAAGGTCTGGGTGTTCCCAACCCCGCAAAAGGGCGTGTTCCTGATGAACTGCACCCGTCTGGCAGGTCAGGACAACCGGTTGCTGAACGTGGTGGACCCTGCTGATTTCACATACGCGGAAGTCTATGGCCGTCGTCAGGCGCGCGAGTACCACCGCTTCTTCAAGGACAAGATCAAAGGCTTTGAAGAATCCCAGCTGATTGACATGCCACCAGAAGTGGGCATTCGCCAGACACGGACCATCAGCGGCGAAACCACCCTGACAAACGAGCATGTTGCAAACTGCGACAAGCCTGAGGACGGCGTGGTCCGCTCCTCCTGGCCGATTGAGATGCACGCCGGTGAGAAGAGCAAACTGCACTGGCTGATGGAAGATTACTATGAGGTTCCATACGGCACGCTGGTGCCAAAGGAGCTGGACAACGTGATTGTCGCGGGACGGTGCCTGAGCGCCGAACACGAAGCGCTCGCTTCTGCCCGCGTTACTGCCCAGTGCTTTGAGCTGGGACATGCGGCGGCTGTGGCGACAAAACAGAAAATCGACAAAGCGATCAATTACAGGGATGTCGACACAAAAGAGCTGCGCGAGGCGATGCGTGCGGCTGGCAGCGCTCTGTAAAAAGTCGGGCAATAAGGAAGGTGCCTCAAGGCACACTGGGAGTTAAAAATGGAAGACTGCAGAATTAGCCGGGTCGAGCTTTATGCTTTGGCTGATGAGAATGCGCCCCCTATTCCCTGGGCGGATAATCAGGAACCTCTGCTGTACACCAACAACATTGTACGCCTGTTCACCGAGGATGGAACCGAGGGTCTTGGCGCAACTATGAGCTACACAGAGAACTTCTTTGATCGGTGCATCATTGAATCTCTGCGTACCATCGTTCCCGGTCTCATCGGCAAAAATCCGCTGATGACCCAGGAACTCAACAACTGGCTTGGAGCACGTTGCACCTGGGGTGGACTGCCAGCGAAGTCTCCAATCGACATTGCAGCATGGGACATTAAGGCCAAAAAGGCCGGAATGCCGCTTTATATGCTGCTTGGCGGCGCCCGGACCAAAATCAAGTCCTACGCCTCCACGCCAATGTTCGACACTGTAGAGGAATACTTCCCATACATTGACGATTGCATTGCGCACGGCTTCACAGCAATCAAACTGCACTGCTACTGCATCTATGAAAAGGATGTAGCGCTGGTGGAAGCTGTGCAGGCCAAATACGGCTCTACCGGCATCCGTTTCATGCTGGACACAGCGACGTTCTACACACCAGCACAGGCCATGAAGATGGCCAAGTGGATGGAACGTCATGACTGGGAATGGCTTGAAGCGCCAGTTTCCGACTACGACTACAAGA
This sequence comes from Pseudovibrio sp. W74, assembly GCF_001623085.1. Taxonomy (NCBI): domain Bacteria; kingdom Pseudomonadati; phylum Pseudomonadota; class Alphaproteobacteria; order Hyphomicrobiales; family Stappiaceae; genus Pseudovibrio; species Pseudovibrio sp. W74. The sequence continues at coordinate 256,523 of NZ_LMCJ01000013.1, read as the reverse complement.
CCTATCAGCGCCTTGTCGCCAATACGGATCTTGAAATTTCCAGCCATGGCAACTGCCTGCTCACATTGCAGGAAGTTACGCACGCGCTGAGCACTGGGATGTGGTCAGACGTGCGTCAGGACGCGACTGTTTGCGGCGGCATTACTCAGCTGAACAAATGCTTCGCGATCGCGGCCGGCCACAGCAAAAACCTGGAAATCCAGAGCATGGGATACACCCTGACACAGGCTGCCAACCTGCACGTCGCTCTGGCTCACGACAACTGCAATTACTTCGAGCAGTTCTACCCTTACGAGGCGTTTGAGCTGGCAAGTAAAACCCAAATCCGCACAGACAAAGAGGGATATGTGCACGCGCCGGCGGGCAACGGGCTCGGCGTGGAAATGGATTGGGACGCAGTGAAGGAAGCATCTTTCGCTTCTTTCGTCTTCGAATAATAAATGGGGGCATCCATGGCTAAACTACAACTGGATAAGACGAACTTCTTCGTCGGGGGCATTGCGGTACTCCTACCGACAATGGGCATTCTGGCAGCAGACATTGCTGCACCGGGCTCCGGTAAAGAAGTTATCTCTTCTTTGAAGAGCTATCTGACAAACGAATTTGGCGCGTTCTACATGTGGGCAGCGATCTTGTCGCTGATCTTCTGCCTGAGCGTTTCTTTCAGCAAGTACGGCAACATCGTACTTGGTGAGCCTGATGAAAAGCCTGAGTACAACACGATCTCCTGGGTCGCGATGATCTTCAGTGCAGGCATCGGCGCCGGCATCCTCTGGGGTGGCGCCAGCGAGTGGATCTACTACATGTCCACACCGCCACTGGGTCTTGAGCCGGGCACAGAGCTGGCAAAAGAATGGGCGATCACCACAGGCATGTTCCACTGGGGTCCTAGTGCCTGGGCACTTTACTCCGTGTGTTCCATCACCATCGGCTATTACTATTATGTCCGCAAAGACCCGGTTCTGAAAGTTTCAGAATCCTGTAAGGGCGTTTTAGGTACACGTGCAAAAGGCCCTCTGGGCAACGTGGTCGACATCTTCATCATGATTGGTCTGGTGACTGCGAGTGCGACCAGCCTTGGTCTGGGCACACCGGTTGTTGCCGCTGGCTTCTCCAAAGTGCTTGGCATTGAGCACGGCACCTCCATGAACCTTGCAGCTCTTGCAATCGTGGTTGCGCTGTTTGCTGCAAGCTCCGCGCTTGGCCTGAAAAAAGGCATGGCGAAGCTGTCCAACTTCAACATCTTCCTGGCGGTTGGCCTGCTGATCTTCGTGCTGTTCTTCGGCGGCTACTTCCTGACCACCATCAAGTCCTTCACCACTTCTGTTGGTGCGCTCGTGACAAACTTCGTCCGTCTGAGCACCTACATGGAGCCATACGCAGAGAACTCCACCTTTGTGTCTGACTGGACAATCTTCTACTGGGCATGGTGGGTTTCTTACGGTCCGTTCCAGGGTCTCTTCTTCGCGAAGATTTCCCGTGGCCGTACAATCCGTGAGATGGTTCTGGGCACCCTATTGTTTGGTTCTCTGGGCACTGCAGTGTTCTTCGCGATCTTCGGCAACTACGGCATTGGCCTTCTGGACGCAGGCATCTTTGATGCACCTGCAGCACTGGCAGCTGGTCAGAGTTCCTTCACCGTGATCATCGACATGTTTGCGAACCTGCCACTGGGTACTCTGTTCATCATTGGCCTGTGCGTTTCCGCGATCGTGTTTATGGCAACCACCTTTGATGCGGCATCCTTCTCTCTTGCAGCGATGACCACCAAAGAGCTGCCAGATGGTGCAGATCCAGCACTTTGGAACCGTCTTGTCTGGGCTCTGTTCCTGGGCATCATCCCGGTGGTGATCAACCTGATCGGCGGAGACCTGGGAACTATCCAGATCTCAACGGTTGTTGGCGGATTGCTGATGGTCATCATCCTCGGCATTGTTGCAGTCTCGTTCCTCAGAGAACTGCACCGCGACATTGCCAACGGTGTCGAACTTCCAATGCGCAAAAAATAATAAAGCACATGAGGGCGCCAGCAAAAACTGGCGCCTTTCTCTTAGGAGCACATCATGTCACTGGCACTTAATCCAGCAGTCGCACCCATCAAGTCTGTCGAGTTTATTCCGGTCAATTACAAAGCCAGCAACTGGAGCCAGAACACGGTTGTCGTCAAGATTACAGACGAAAACGGTGTCTACGGCCTCGGCGAAGCTGACGGATCTCCGGACGCAATTCTCGCTTATTCCAATATTGAAACTGAACATAAATGGCTGACGAACCTGACCGAAAGAGTCATTGGCCGTCTGCCGATCGAAATCAACGCCATCTGGGACTCCATGTATGACGCCACGCAGTGGCAGGGCATGCGCGGACTGGGCATGTTCGCCCTCTCCGGCATCGACATGGCGCTTTATGACCTTGCGGGCAAACAACTCGGCGTGCCAGCCTACCAACTGCTTGGCGGCACCAACAAAGACAAAGTCCATCCATATCTGACACTGTATCCAGCCATTCCGGTGGATGCGTCTTTGGACGTTGCCATCAAAGGCTACGCCCCGCTGCTTGAAAAAGCCAAGGCACACAACATCCGCGCGGTGAAAGTGTGCGTGCCGATCAAAGCAGACTGGAGCATCAAAGACGTCGGCTATTACCTGCGCGAACTGCGCGGTATTCTGGGCCATGACACCGATATGATGGTGGACTACCTCTACCGCTTCACAGACTGGTATGATGTTGCCCGCCTGCTCAACTCCATTGACGATCTGGAGCTGTACTTCGCAGAAGCGACGCTGCAGCACGATGACCTGAGTGGCCACGCCAAACTGGTAGAAAACACCCGCTCCCGCATTTGCGGTGCGGAGATGAGCACCACCCGCTTTGAAGCAGAAGAATGGATCACCAAAGGCAAGGTGCATCTGCTGCAATCTGACTATAACCGTTGCGGCGGCCTGACAGAGCTGCGCCGGATCACCGAGATGGCGACCGCGCACAACGTGCAGGTGATGCCGCACAACTGGAAGACTGGCATCACCTCGGCAGCGGCGATCCATTATCAGTTCGCAGTCGGCAACGCGCCTTACTTTGAGTATGTGCATCCGGACTTCTGTGATGGGGAGCTGCGCAAGTATCTGGTGACGCCAGAAGCCGAGCTAGTGGATGGGGGCTTCGAAAAGCCAACCGCACCGGGCTACGGAATCGACCTGAACCAGCAATTTATGGCAAGCCTGTGATCACGTTCTTCGCTCTGCACCCCTCCGCAAGCTGAAGATACGCACAGGAACGTTCTCCATCTCGCTTTCCAGCCTCGCGTATCTGCAAAGCGTACCCAGGGGCGGAGAATCTCCTCCTGAGCCATTCAGGAAAATATTTCCCCTGGGTAGAGACGTACCCTGCCCACAACTCACCCTGGTCAAGCCCCATTGACCGGGGTGTTTTATGAGCTCACTTCAGCATACATACTTCCCTATAGGTCAACTTGCCGGATTAGCCCCGTTAATTTGATAAAACGTTCCACCAAAATCACGCATTTTCACGTATATACAGGCATCTCGCCATCAATCTCACAGTTTCGTGAATTGATAAATTCTTCGAATCAACAAATATAATTAAGTATTAAACATCTCTTTATTAGAATAAATCAGAAGAAAAACATACTACAATTATTTGATCAACTGGTCAGTTTTTAGAATTTTTTATCAGTAGGTAAACTTATTTTATCCAAATATATTAATATTTTGAATTGATATATTTGAAAGATTCAGATGTTTTATACCTAAAATAATATATTTTGCATTCTATTCACACATCGAGAGTTCGTCAATGATTCAACCAGTAGATGTGTTGATACTACTTTCTTCTGTGAATCCAAAGATCATTTATATTGCCTTTCAGTGCATCCCTCATACGTTTAGATGGTTTACTACTACTATTACTCTAGGGGAGATAATATGTTTAGAGATAATCACGTTGAAGAGGCAAGAGTTATTGAAGGGGGTGACGCGCCATATAGCACGACGACCCCATACTCTATTTCATCGGGTGACACTTTTGAGGGAACGCTGAGTTTTTCTGGCGATAAAGACGCAATTAAACTCGAGGTACAGGCCGGAGTAACTTACACAATTTCAATGGAAGGCATCGGAAGTGGGGGCGTTTCCGATACATATCTTTACCTTTACGACTCCAACACAAACGAAATCGCAACAGACGATGATGGCGGCAGCGGACGTAACTCCGAAATCACCTTCACCGCAACATCCACCGGCACCTATTACATTGGCGCTGCATCCTACAATGATCGCTACACCGGAGACTACAGACTCTCCGTTGATGCAGACGGCGGCCCAACTGACCCACCAACCGATCCAAACGCGTTCACCAACGACCAGATTGCAAGCCAGCTGACCGATGGGTACTGGAACAACTCAGGCCGTGGTCGTCGTGCGTTTGACGTGAGCCCGGGTGAGTCTCTCACCGTCAACCTCAATGGCCTGAACTCTTCTGGCCGTGAGCTTGCAACCAAAGCTCTGGAAGCCTGGACAAAAGTCACCGGTATCGACTTCCAAACTGTCAACTCCGGCGCTCAGATCACATTTGACGACAACGACAGCGGCGCTTACGCAAACTCAACCACACGCGGCAGCACCATCGTTTCTTCAACCGTGAATGTGAGCACGGACTGGGTTGCGCGTTATGGCACCGGCCTGGACGGTTATGCTTTCCAGACCTACGTGCACGAAATCGGTCACGCCCTCGGTCTGGGTCATGCTGGCAACTACAACGGCAGCGCGACTTACGGCGTGGACAACCACTACTCCAACGATTCCTGGCAGGGCACAATCATGTCCTACTTCGATCAGGTGGAGAACACCAACGTAGACGCTAGCCGTGCCTACGTCGTCACGCCAATGATTGCAGACATCCTTGCTATGCAGGACCTGTACGGCACAGCAACCGACCTGCGCACTGGGTCCACCGTTTACGGTGAAAACTCCACCGCTGGCGGTTACTATGACGACATTGCAGACCTGAACCCAGCCACGTTCACCATCATGGACAATGGCGGCAACGACAGCATCAACTTCAGCTCTGTCCGCGCTGACCAGAAAATCTCTTTGGTGGCAGAGACTTACTCTGACGTGAACGGTCTGACCGGCAACATGACCATCATGCGTGATACCGTGATCGAGAATGCTTATTCTGGTTCAGGTAATGATGAGCTGATTGGGAACGATGCCGACAACGGTCTCTATGCCAATGCTGGTAACGATACTCTCGAAGGTGGTCTCGGTGACGACACTCTTTCGGGCGGTTCAGGTCGTGATACCTTCGTGTTCAACATCAACTGCGGCGCAGACACGATCGTTGACTTCTCCAATGGCCTTGACTTCATGAGATTTGAAAGCGGTGCAGACAGCTTTGCAGACCTTACGATTCAGGACACTGGTGCAGACACACTCGTCAGCTACGACGGTGGTTCCATCACCCTTTCAGGTGTTGATTCCAGCCTCATCAATGCAGACGATTTCACGTTTGTATAAGAGGTAGAAAAATGTGCGACCTGCCGCAATGGCAGGTTGCATAATTATTTAATCAAATCATAAGTTTGCGGTATTTCCCTCAATTTCAATGCATGAGCAAAATTAAGTGTCTTACCCCTTTCAAATAGTGTGCGATTTACATACTATGGAGACCACAATTTTTGTTGGGGCATAACCACGAGTTTTGTAGCGTAACAGGCGTCCTATCGTTCTTTGGGAGGACGTGCCGCGCACTGAAGTTTGGGGCCAGGTGGTTTCGGGAGTATCTATGAGTACATCGAAGAGTGGGCAGCCAAAGCGCCCTATGGTGGCTGAGGCGTTTGCGGCGTCTCGGTCCGGGTATGCGGGCGTTGGGGTCTTGAGTCTGGTCATCAACCTGTTGATGCTGACGGGTCCGATGTTCATGCTGCAGATCTATGATCGCGTGCTCGCCAGCCACAGCGTGCCAACACTGGTGATCATCGCCAGCTTCGCCGGTATCCTTTATCTGTTCTTCGCCCTGCTGGAAGGCATCCGTGCCCGTGGCCTGTCGCGTATTTCTCAGGAAATTGACGCCCGCCTGTCGCGCACCGCGTTCCTTGCCAATCTGCGCGTGCCACTGCGCATGGGCAACAGCGGCAAAAACGTAGACCCGATCCGCGATCTGGAAACCATGCGCCAGTTCTGGGGTGGTCAGGGTCCAGCCGCGCTCTTTGATATTCCATGGATGCCGATCTATCTGGGTCTGGTGTTCGTGCTGCACTTCTGGCTCGGCATGCTGGCACTGGCTGGCGCAGTCATCATTCTCTCTCTCGTTCTTGCCAACGAGTTCATGAGCCGCGATCCGTCCAGGGAGCTGGCCTCACAAAACGCACAGCGCAGCAACACCCGCTCCGGTGCCCGCCGCAATGCGGAAGTGGTGCGCGCCCTTGGCATGAGCTCCACACTCACCAACAAGTGGGATGAAACCAACGCCCGCTTTTATGATGCCCAGACCAAGGCAGGCGACCGTGCCTCCTTGTTCGCCACTGCCATCAAAGCCTTCCGCTTTCTGCTCGGTTCTGCCGTTCTGGCCGTGGGTGCATGGCTTGCGATCCTTCAGGAAGTCTCTCCTGGTGTTATGATCGCAGCGTCCATCATCACCTCCCGTGCTTTGTCTCCTGTAGAGCAGGCTGTCGGCCAGTGGCGCGTGTTCATCGCAGCCCGTCAGGCCCGCACTCGTTTGGAAAAATCACTTGAAGGTCTGGATGAGACCCCGCCAGAAACCGAACTGCCGCTGCCAAGCAAGACCCTCAATGTACAGCAGATCGCAACAGCGCCTCCCGGTGCACGTGCTGTCACTCTGGCTGGCGTCAACTTTGAACTCAAAGCAGGCGATGGCATGGGCATTATCGGCCCGTCCGGCTCCGGCAAAACCAGTCTGGTCCGTGCACTTGTGGGCGTTTGGCCAATCTTGCGCGGTGCCGTTCGTCTGGATGGCGCTGAGCTGGGCCAGTGGTCGGAAGATCGTCTGGGCACAGCAGTTGGCTACCTGCCGCAGGATGTGGAACTGTTTGACGGCACCATTGCCGAAAACATCTCCCGCTTTGCGCCAGAACGCGATGACGAGAAGATTTTGGAAGCCGCCCAGCTTGCCAATGTGCATGAACTGGTCACCAGTCTGGCTGACGGTTATGACACACAGGTTGGTGAAGGCGGGGCACTGCTTTCTGCCGGACAGCGTCAGCGTGTGGGTCTGGCCCGTGCGCTTTATGACAGCCCGTTCCTGATCGTGCTCGATGAGCCGAACTCCAATCTGGATTCAGAAGGCGAAGCTGCGTTAACCCGCGCCATCAAATTGATGCGTGAGACCGGCAGCATTGTCATTGTCGTTGCCCACCGTCCAAGCGCGATCTCAGCTGTTGATCTGCTGCTTGTTGTGAAGGATGGCCAGCAGGCCGCCTTTGGCCCAAAAGACGAAGTCCTGCCAAAAATCAGCGCCCCAGCTGGTGTGCCAGCACCCGGTGCGAAACCGGCCCCCGGCGCACAACCAGCCCCAGCTGCTGCAAAAACAGGACCATTGAGCGTGGTGCCACATGCCTGAGCAAACAACCCTTTCCACCATTCAGACCTCTCGTAAGAAACACATGCGCTGGGGCCTCGTCCTTGTGGGCGTTCTTGTGCTCGGCCTTGGCGGCTGGTCCTCCGTTGCCAAGATCAACAGCGCAGTGATCTCCTCCGGCTCCATCGCTGTTGATGGACAGGCCAAGAAGGTGCAGCATCAGGAAGGCGGCATTGTCGGCGAAATCCTCGTCAAAGATGGCGATGAAGTCAAAGCCGGTGATGTGCTGTTCCGCCTTGATGAAACGGTAGTGAAAGCCAATCTGGCCATCACCCGCAAGCGTCTTCATCAGATGCAGGCGCAGGAAGCCCGCCTTTCTGCCGAATGGCGCAATGACGCTCAGGTCACCTTCCCGGAATATCTGGTTGAGCTGGCAAAGACCGACAAGATTGCTGCCACTGCTCTGGATGGTGAGCAAGCTCTCTTTGCTGCCCGTCAGCAAGGCATCAAGGGCCGCAAGAAGCAGCTTGGCGAGCAAATTGCTCAGCTGGAGCAGCAGATTGAAGGCCTGCAGGTGCAGCGCGATGCGAAGGCCGAAAGCATTGATCTTGTCACTCAGCAACTCGCCGACTTTGCTTCTCTTTTGGAAAAGCGCCTGATCAACGCCTCTCAGGTCACCGCCATCAAGCGGGAACGGGCCGAGCTGGTTGGGGACCGCGGTGGGCTGATCTCTCAGGTCGCTCAGACCAAGGAAGCCATCAGCGAAAAGCGCGTGCAGATCCTGCAGCTGGACGAAGAGTTTTTGGAAAAAGTTCTGTCTGACCTGCAAAACATTCGCTCACAGATTGCCGAGTTGGAAGAGCAGGAAGTGGCCGCACAGGACCGCTTGAAGCGCATTGACATCCGCGCACCGCAATCCGGTTATGTGCACCAACTCAACGTTCACACTGTTGGCGGCGTGATCGCTCCGGGTGACACGCTCATGCTGGTGGTGCCGGAAGACAGTGATCTGGTGATCGAAAGCCGTGTTCAACCGGTTGATGTGGATCAGCTGCAAGTGGGACAGGACGCTTATGTGCGCCTTGCTGCCTTCGATCAGCGCACCACACCTGAGCTGGGCGCAGCTGTGCTCAACGTCTCTCCAGATCTGACCCGCGATGAGGTCACCGGCGAACCGTTCTATCTGGCACGTCTGAAGATTCTGGAAAGCGAAATGCCAAAGCTGAACGGCCAGACCCTCGTGCCGGGCATGCCCGTCGAAGGCTTCATCCAAACCGGCGAACGCACCGTCCTCTCCTACTTCATAAAACCAATGCAAGACCAAATCGCTCATGCGTTGAAGGAGAAGTAAGGCGGATATACAGAAAATAGCTAGAACATACAGAGAGAAGGCAATCAGTTTATAGGCATCTGGTCAAACACTAAAAGAGGATTTGGAGCTGCTCCCTTCCAGCTCCTTGTCTTCTAAATATCGATCTTCTCTGAAAGCGAGAGTGCATCCTCAAGATCGATACCTAGGTATCTGACAGTACTGTCCATCTTAGTGTGGCCAAGAAGAAGCTGCACTGCACGAAGATTACCTGTCTTCTTGTAGATCTGCGCAACTTTGGTTCTACGCATTGAGTGTGTGCCGTAAGAACTTGGTTCTAGCCCGATTGATAAAACCCACTCTTTCAGCATTCGACCATACTGTCGCGTCGAAATGTGCGGCCTGTCATGAAACCGACCAGGCCATAAATACTCTGACCCGATCATTTCTGGACTGTCTATCCATTTTGACAAGGCTGATCTGGTTCCTTCCATGAGTTCGAACTGAACAGGCTTACCGGTCTTACTCTGTATTATTGAAGTGCGCTCTTTCACTCGTCCTGCAGTAAAGACATCGACAACCTTAAGACGTACAAGGTCACACCCTCTGAGTTTGCTATCGATTGCTGTATTGAATAAAGCTAGCTCACGTACTTTGCCTGCAAGCTCAAGGCGAACACGAATGGCCCAAACGTGCTTTGGTAGCAAAGGGCGCTTTTGCCCGACAATCCTGCCACGATTCCAGGCTGGTTTTACTGGTCGGATCATAGGAAGGTTTGTAATGGTCATAACAGCTCCTCCATGCCATCCCTCAACCACCACATCGAACCGATTTTACTGCATGTAGAAGACGGTTTTGAGATCTAGATCTACAGACGTGGCAGAGTAGTAATATGCTCTGAGGATGAGCTTAGACTTCAATGAGCAAACGACATCTGTTTTGAACGTCAAAGTCTTTAGCTAGTTGGCATTGCTATGAAGTGGGCCACAAACGAACCTTAGGCCTATTCAATCTTTGGTTGAGACAGGCTCGCTTTGGTGATGAGGAGTTTTGTGTTTTGCAAGCTGGTATTGGAGAAAATTGCGTTTGAAAACTCTCCTAGAAAGCATGTCGGATCGTACCGCACAGAACAAGATCTAGATAAGCGCAATGTGTCGCCGTGAAACTACATTAAGAACGCTGATGTGCTTTCTCCGAATAATCAAAACTATTTCTTCACTTTCTTGCGCGTGAAAGTTTCTTTCAACTTCTCCCGTTTTGATTTGAACAAGTCCTGCAAAGCGGCGAGGGCTTTTTCGACGTTAGCAACATCTCCGCGAGCTTCTTTCACTCTGTCCGCTTTAATTGATGCCTGAATGTGGGAGAGGCTTTGCCGTGCTTTTTCGTGCTGCGCTTGGAACAGATTAAGCTTCTTCTGTGATTTGAGCGTATTCTGTTTCTCACTCAGTTTCTTAAGGGTTTCTACCGAAATACTGTAAAACTCTTTAAGACGCTCAAACTCCTGAGCGGTAAAACGGCCGAGTTTGTAAAGCTTCTTTCCTTTATCAATACGGGTTTGGCCCTTAAGCAGCAGTTTCTCGCAGCCGGTGAAATCTCTGTTGATCAAACATATCTGGAGGTCTTTGATGATCTCGCTCAGTTCACTCACAAGCTGTTCAAAGGTTTCTCGTTCATAAGGGTCCTTAAACTCATTGACCTGATCACTCATAGTCGTGAGTTCATCTCGCAACGTACCAATCCGGCTGGCAAATATTGTCGTCTTCTGATCTTCCGTTTCCGCTGCTGCTTCCGGATTTCTCGCTGCAACTGCTTTGATTTCATCCAGACTGGTTTTCATCACCTGAATTTGAACATCGATCACCTCAAAGCTGCGTCCGGGGTCTACCGCTTTGCCGGTCTCAAGAGAGGTAAGTGTCTCTTCTGCTGCGTTATAGGCGGTATCAAGTTGCTTCAAGTGCTTCCTAGCCACTGGATCTGCTTCAGCGATGTGCTCAACCTCATTGCGAAGATGATAGACAGAGAGCAACTCTTGTCTGGCCTTCGCAATCCGCGCAATCAACTTGTCGCTTTCTGAAGGCTCTACTTTTTTCTCTTCCGGCTCAAGGCCCAGATCACCATTCAGTGTGAGAATAGCCTCCATTACATCCAGCGTGCTCTCGATGTCATCCAGATGGGTGTCACAATCGAGCTGAGTTGACGTCTCTACCATCTGCGAGGCTGTTTTCAGCAAGTTGGTCGCGAGCTTATCACTCTCCATGAATTTTTTCAGCTCAGTTTCATTGCCAAGCAGACTGTCAGCACGACTGCCCAGCAGAGAATACCGAGTGCTCAGATCTGTGACATTGAGGGAATATTGACTTCGTAGATCCTGTAGGCCGGTAAGGACACCCTCAACTGCAGTGTTAAGCTCAGAAATCGCGCCCTCAATCGCATCGACCTGAAGTTTTGCAACCTCCACATCACGATTCATGACTGCCATCTTCAAGCCAGTCACCGCTGCCGCTCCCTTACTGTGAGCCGCTTCTGTTTCCGTTAGATCCACACCCCAGTCCACAGCCTCATTCAGCTTTGCAATGCCGATATCAAATCGAGATTGGTGATAGGAAATGCTATCCTTCAAAGACTTCAATAGATTCTCTTTGATCTCCTCAGAGGTCTTAAAGATCTTTTGCATCAATGTGAGCCCGGCTTTTGCTTCTGTCATGAAGACCTTCAGTTGAGGCAATATCTCGAAAGCCTGAACGTCATCTTGGTCAGCTAAACCCTCTGCTTTATCAAGGCTTTGCAGAGTAGATTGATGCGCCGCATTCATGTCGGAAATCTTCTCGGGCATCAGATTAGGAGACCAGATGAGATTGGCTCTCTCAATACCTTCCCGAAGGCGCTTCATATCATTGAGAATCCTGATCACTTTCCGCTCTTCCTGATCAAAGATCGGAGGATCGAGAACTTCTGTCTTTCCGCAATCCACAGACTTGGTTGATTTTGTTTTGAAAATGCTCTGCAACTGCCCATAAAGCGTATACGCGCTTGTTAGAGCAAGCTGTAGATCTGGAATGACTTCATCTTCATCCTCAGTATCCCGTTCAGCGATATCCAGTGCATCTGCCGTAAGCTGTTTTGCTTCTTTCAGGATGCCATCGAACTCAACCAGAACCTCATTCTCCAGCGTTGTACGCCACTTGGCCTCGGCCTCATTCAACCCTTTTTGAAGCTTCGCCAAATTGGCAAGCAACTTCACAAGCGTTTTTTGAGAGGTATCGTCATCTCTAACCAGGGCTTCAGAGACATTTAAGTCCGCCGGATCTTCTGGCTGAGGCACTGAGGCAGGTTCATAACTCTCTGGCGTTGCCTTCTTGCCTTTTCTCAAACCTTTAGGTTTAACAAAACAGGCCTCCATATTGGCCAGAGCCAGAGGCAGCTGCGCCAGAATTTCTCTTGCGTCTTTAACACGCCCAGCATTTAGCAGTGCTTCTGCTTCAAAAACAATTTCACCTGCAGCTGTGTTGTAACTGAGAAAATCTGCCGCCTGCCTATCATAGGCAATTTCCCGGCGGCGCTCATAAAGCGCTGCGATTTTGGACTGAGCCTCAACAATATCCGCCATGAACAGATTAACTTTGGCAGATGTGTCTACCCCTCGCTCAAAGGCAACCACCATGCCATCCAAGGCAATCTGAGCATTTTCCTTATGATCGGCGGCTTCCTCCACTTTGTTCGCACCAATAGCTTCATCTGCATCATCAAGGAACTGCTTTGTCTTTTGTGAAAAGTTCTCGAATATCTTGAGTTCTTCATTATCGGTGAAGTCACCAGTATGTGCGGCTAACTTGTCATAATCCGCACGCAACATTGCGATCTTCTTGGCCAGCTTCCCAGCTGCTCCACCTTGGTCCTGCTCTGGCGTGAACTGCACAAAGTCCTGTACACGAAACATCAAGTTGTTAAGGGGCCGACGCGCTTGCGTAATCTGCCCGTCAGCCGCAACAAGTTCTCCAGCTTGTACATGGTGTTCTGCGGTTTTGACAAAAAAGTCAAAGTCCGTCATTTGCTTAGAGAAGCGCTTGAAGGATCTTTGATATTGCTCATTTTCTTGAGCAAGAGCCTGTAACTCAGGAAAAAGGTCGTAAGCAGGCTTTGCAGCGATTTTGAGTTGCTCAACTTGGTCAAAGGCTATGTTTGTTGCAGAAACGGTCTCCTGCCGGATTTCCTCCAGTTTCTTAAGACTGCTTCTGGCCTTATCATTCTTTGCAGCTGCATTCTGGTTTTCACCATGAATAAGGTCAGTTTGTGCGTTTTTCGTCAAAGACATAACATTTTTGAACTCATGCTCAAATTGCTTAATGTTGGATCCACCGGCCTCGACTTTACTTTTGTCTTTGAAAATTTGCTCGGCTTGCCGACGGATTGTCGTCGTTTCTTTGAAAAGTAGTTTTTGCTCAGGATCTTTCAGCTTCGTTTCATCAATACTATCATCCGTTTCGTCACCCAGATCCGGATTTAAGATTTTACGCAAGACAAATCGCTGCATATTCGCTTGATGATCTTCCGCTTCTGTAATGAACTTTTCGACACCAACATAGTCTGCCTTTTGAACTGCTGAGTTCGCCTGACTGAGCGCTTTCTGAGCTGCTTCATGCTCCACATCAAACCATTTTAAGAACAACTTTGAATCTTCAACCACGCCTCTGTTTTCAGCCGTTTTGCTCACATCCCGTTCAACAAGTGACAGCTTGAGCATAGTCGCGTTCAGACGCGAGTCTGCGTCCCGCTTACCTGCCCGCACGGCTGCTTCCAGATCATTTTTACGTGATTGAGTGCGGTCCAGCGCCTCCTCAGCCATTTCTGGTTTTGGAATATTGATACCCGTATTGACGTCACGAAGCGCTTCTCGCGCGATTGCATAGGCTTTATCAACCTCATCAACATTGACGTCAGATTTTACTAGGGCAGCGCGCTCACCATAAAGGATCTCCAACTCTGAGTTGAGTTTAGCAGACTGGGCACGCAAGCCTGTAAGGATCTCATCCATTGATTTGTTGGCTTTATGTGCCAGAAGCTCAACATCCCCATAAAGAGTGTAGGCCTCTAGAATGCCAGCCTCAAGTTTCTCAACTTTCCCTTCATCAGCTCCCTTGGAGGAAAGAGCTGAGTGTTGCGCACCGAGTACATGTACAAAATCAGAGAACTTGGTTTTTACGTTTTCAAACTGGGCTTTATATGGGCCATTGGGAACAGTTTCGCCGAGCTTGTCGGCATGTCCTATTTTGGGTACCAGCCTCGTAATTTCTGTCGCTAGAACATTACGTTTATCTGTCCAGCTTGCTTCTTCTTCGACGTCAAACAGTGGAATTTCGTAGAACACGTCACCATCTGCGTCATCTCCATTCTCAACGGTCTGAGATGATGGTTCCGGCTCCTTGGGAGATCCTTTGGCATTGATCTCCTGCATCATTCCAATGATCCAGGCCTCTACTTGTGGATCCTGAGACTCATTTTCCTGATCTTCAAACCTAACCTTACCCATCAAGACACTCCATCCAGTCACTCGAAATGGTCTTATGACTTTATTTTCTATCGAGTATGAGTGCCTTTGTAGTAAATCTACTACACCTGTCTTGTTATTGGTGAATACATTACAGTAATTTCATGAGTTTTTTTTCTTTACTTGTGCTAAAATTTTCTTTGTCTTGTTGCATTGGGTGGTTGCACAGGCTCAGGACTCTGATGCCTTTTCATTTTGTGCCAAGTTATAAGGTTATCTCGATGCAGATGATTAGGCCTTTTAGGTTTATATCATTCAGCACAGACAATAGTTTGATACTCAGGCAAAACAGCAGTTCAACTTGAATACGGTATCTTCGCTCATCTGACGATCTGATTCCGGAGTAATTTAACGCGGGTGGGAGTTGTATGACATCAGAAACAGTGGCGGAAATGGGCAAAAATACTATTCTAGTGCTAGCTGCTAGATTGGCCAGTTCCAGACTGTATAATATCAACCTAAAGTTGAGAACTCTCACCGATAGAGATTACATCGAGTCAAATCGAATGGCAGCTAATGGTCATGAGTTCTATACTGCAATAGCGAAGATCTGAGACCTCATGGTTATCGAATACATTTTATGATTGATGCAACTTAGGCGCTTAAACATGGCATTGGGATCACACTAAAGCAGCGATGGTTGGTGGTGACTTTCGTAGCTTCCGAGAAAAATCTAGCAACATCAATAAATTGAAACTGAGTTGAGATTACAGACATTTTTGTTCCAAATACCACTAACATTGCAAACTTTATTATGCCGTCACAGCGTCGCTCTTCCAATGGCTGAATTTGAGCATCCACCACCATGGCGAAGACCTTCTCGCCATCGATCTCATACTTTCCCGCTTCACGGTCCTCGCCGAGGAACTCTTTGGCGTCTTGCAGAAGTTTCTTCAGCTCTGCAGAGATGAAGGGGATGATCTCCAGATGGTCCAGATTTGCGCTCAGCATGCTAGCATTCCTTCTTGTTTACATTTGTGACGAGGCCTTGTGCGCGTTGGCGCACCTGATCACGGCTGTCCCCTGATTTGAAGAGTGAGGAACCGATACCTGCACCTGCCGCACCAACCGCCATATACTCCGCAATATTGTCTGCATCGATGCCGCCAACGGGGAGCACGCGCGTGCCCTTGGGCAACACGGCCAGCATGGCCTTGATAATGGATGGATGGCAAAGTTCTGCCGGGAAGAGCTTGATTGAGTGCACGCCTAAGTCGACAGCAGCAAATGCTTCTGTTGGGGTATAAACGCCGGGCATCCAATCCATGTCGAGCAACTGACAGGCTTTGCCAACCTCTTCGCTGAAGTTGGGCGCCACGATAAACTGCCCACCTGCGTCCTTCACTGCCTTCACATTGTCACCGGTGAGCACTGTACCTGCGCCTACACTCACCTGATCACCAAACGTCTCGGCAATCAGGTAAATGCTCTTCAAAGGCTCAGGAAAGTTCAGTGGCATTTCCATAATGTGAATGCCGCCATCAACCAGCGCCTGCGCAATGTCCAATGCTTCTTCTGGTCTGAGACCGCACAAGATCGCCACTACCGGCGCAGTTTGCATGTGCCTGTCGAGTGAGTTCATTGTTTTTCCTAGCTTTATTAAATGAGGTTAAGCGCTCGAGCGATTCTTGCTGCGCCAAAGGCCGCGCAACCCTGCGGTACAATCTTTGACTTTGCACCCAAAACTGAGAGGCCTTGCTGGCACAGGTCCGGCAAGCTGCCATTACCCAATATCCAAAGGGGAGCTTGCATCTTGATGTTGGACTGGACAGCTTCTGCAAGCTCGGCGCCAATCAAAAGTCCGGAGAGGTAACATCTGGCATGTTCCTCTGGCAGTCCATCTACCAGCACGCGGGAACGAGCAGAAAAGATACGGTTGAGTAGAGATCCTGGCCCGCCCTGGCTTGCTCCTGTGCGAATGCCATCTTCAAACCATGCGCACGCTGCCCCGCACATTTGGTTGCCGAATGCACCAAGGATGCTGGATTTGATCAGGGCACTGAACATCTCTCCAGTGAGATATGTGCGGAAGCTTTGGATCGCTCCATCGCGAATAACCGCGTGTTTGGAGTGAGTTCCTGGGGTGATGATAGTTGAGCCATCGAGCTTTAAGTGAGTGAGAGCGCCGAAAATCTCCGGTTCCTCTCCCCGCATGACATCTGCCTCAACACCTTCGGCTTTGATGCCGGGGATGAACCAGAGCTCGCCTAGCTCAGGCAGAGTGAGCTGCTTTGCGACGCGCGCGAGATCACTGGTTGTTGTTGGTAGGGCGGCGTAAGGAACTTCGATCCAGCCATTGCGCGAGGTGATCATGCCGGAGAGGATGATTGGAATGCCTGCGATGTATCCCTGCAAACTTGTGAGGGCATTTTGCAGGACCTCTTCAAACCTTCCGCTGGCATGTAGGATTCCGTCATCGCTTGAGATTTTGTCGATGATATTCAGTTGGTTATCGAGCGTGCAGGCTCGAAATGAGCTCGTTCCCCAATCAACCGCGACCAGACTCGCATCTGTCATGATCAGCGCCCCATTTTCTCGCGTCATTCCGTTGGAGTGCGCGTGTGTTTTGTGTTGGATCACGCAGATCCGCACATCAAACAATCATTTCATTGCTTTTATAGCAACATAAATTCATGTCGGAACTATGCTTACAGCTTGTGGAGCAGTGGGAAAGGACGGTGATCCAGCTGGAAACTGCCCGTGCTCTTACAGTAGTGTTGCTATTGATAACTCAAGACGGAAGCAGATATGACGACCAAGAGTCCGGCCCAGTCCAACAAAAGCATCTCTGACGGCTTTATCGTCTTGCAGGCACTGGCCTCTGCCTATCGCCCCATGGGCGGGCGCGAGCTGGCACGACTGCTGGATATGGAAACCACACGGGTTAACCGACTGCTGAAGACTTTGGCTTCCATGGATATTCTGCAGCAGACCAATCAACGCAAGTATGAGCCGGGCCCGGGCATGCATGTGCTCGCTGCGCAAAGCCTGCATGCCTCCAGCTTGCTGCGCCATTCTATGAACGCGCTAGAAACGCTGACATCAACAGGCTTGATTGTAGCGCTGGGAGTTCTATGGCGGGATCAGGTTGCCTACCTCTACCACCGCACGCCAGGTATGTCGGCTGGAGACGCCCTTGGCCGGATCGGGTCGCGGCCTGCAACAATGACGGGCGTGGGTATGGCGCTGCTCGCAGATAAGTCTGATGAGGAGATAACAACTCTCTATACCGAACGAGATATCCCCGGTTTCCCCGAGGGGCCAGAGACGCTTTTGGAACGGCTCGATGAGATCCGTTCCAAAAGCTATGCCTACATTGAGGTTCAACCAGACCCTCTCGGAAAAGCCAGCGACATCCACCAAACCATCGCCACCACAGTAGGCACCCCAATCACCGCCGCCATAGCCGTCTCCGGCTGGATTCCCGAACCCAGCACAATGGAACTAATGAAGCTCCTGAACAGCTGTAAGGAGACGATTGAGGGGAACATGGGCGTAGGTTAAGGCGTTGAATTTTAGAATACACTTTACCATCAATACTTTGTGTATAAGTCCGGCAACTTGATTAGTGGGGTGTATGACCACAGCGACAGGAGGCCAATACCTCTCCCTTGAGCATTTTGACACCTTTGACGTACGTCTACCCACCCCACCACGTAATTTTCGTGCTGGAAACAGAAGATCCACGCATTCTAAATGCAAGCAGAAGCTGCAAGTGTCTGTAAAATACTGTACGTGAAATTTCTTCAATATCATTGATCAACCGCAAGCTGGTTATAATGTTAAATCCGCACAACCTCAGATAGGTTATGAATAAACGCAAGCGCACGAAATAGCGATAAAGTAATTTATTGTATTATTGATTAAATATTTTAGCATTACGTTTGGTAACTTAAAAATTATCATCTTTAACAGCGTTGACTTTAAACCTCATTTAAAAAAGAATTCTAGCACTGCATGCAGTGTGCTTAGGTTAAATCTACACAAGGCATTGAAGAACCAAAAGAATTCTGATGTGCTTGCTCATGAGGGGACGGCACTTCACCTGAACTTGGGGCTGTCGAAATGTTTGATTACTATGAGGAATCTCTTGCCGAATGTATCGATAAGCGCACTCGTTCTTCGCGAGCTACAGCTGGTGGCATCGCCAGCCGGTTTCTGGGAGGAACCGACAGCCCAGAAAACTTATGGAAACCTCTTAGAAGCAGCATTTACGCAGCCAGTATTGCTCTTGCTCGCAGATTGAAGCCTACGCTTTTACTCAATCCGGGTTCATCAAATTCGGGCAGTCTGATTAGCTCTTATCAGGCTCATTCTGTGGCATTCACTGCTGCAAGATCTAGGGCAACCTCTAAGCAAAGAATGCCTCGGGCCGCAGCTTTCATAGCCTCTTAGCCAATCAACTCCTTCAGTCATTCTTCAATGCCATTGAATGCATTCGTGCATGCGATGTCAGGCTTTAATTGGCCGCACTTTAATTGGCCGCACCATAAAACCAAGCAGCATTAAACACCCAAACTTTGTATAACGGGAGAGACAAAGATGCCAAATTCAAACCAACCCAACGATCAGTGGTGGGTTAATGACCAAACGCCGGATAATCCGTTTGGTAAAAGTGAAGATTACGAAGCTTACATCGATTACGTCAGTGCATTGCCTCGCAGCCTGACACCTGAGATTGCAGCGCAGCCGCTGGTGATTAATGTCAGCGGATTGAATGATTACCCGGAATACAAAGCAGCAGCTATTGGCGCTTTGGAGGTGTGGTCTGCTGTTACTCCTCTCCAGTTTGAAATTGTAGATGATGTGCCATTCGACTCTGAAACACAGTGGATGGAGGTCGTTAGTCCTGCGATAGGTGAACAAAGCGACGGTAGTGCTTTCTCAAGCAACCGCTATGTCAGTATCGGTCAGAAGTTCCACGATACAGAGCCAAACAAAACAGACATCGGCGGTTATGTTTTTGACAGCTTCATCCATGAGTTCGGTCATGAATTTGGCCTGAATCACCCGGGTCTTTATAACTACAGCGGCCCTGGAGGCGTTCAGATCAACTATCTGAACAACGCGACCTGGATTTATGATCGTCAGCAATACAGTGTGATGTCTTATTTTGATGGCATTGACGTTGGAGAAACAACGCGCTGGTCAGCTTCCACGCCACTGATGGCAGATATTGAAGCTACAATCCGCCGCTTTTTCTCCGAGGTCGACGAGGATGGTGCACGGACTTACCAGAAGATCGATCTCAACACAGGTGACAACACGTACGGCTTCAACAGCACAGAGTATGGCTATGAGCTAACATCCTCTGGCATGCAGCACGATATCGGATTTACTATCCACGATACCGGTGGTGTTGATACCATTGACTTCTCCGGATCAACGGCAGGCACGATCCTCGATCTGCGTGCAGGTCAGTTCTCCAGCGTTAATGGGCACAGCAACAATGTGTCTATCTTTGCTGGCCACAATGCAGACCAGACCGAATACTACATCGAGAATGGTATCGGTAGTGAATACGATGACATCTTGATCGGTAACGATGGCGACAACGTTCTGGATGGTCGCGGCGGTGCTGACAAAATGGCTGGCGGCAAAGGTGACGATGTCTACTTCGTCGATTCCGCTGATGATATCGTACGCGAGGAAGCCGACGGCGGAAACGATACGATCATTGTGCTGAACAGCGATCTGGACCTGGGTGAAATCGAGAACGTCGAAAACATCATCTACGTGGGTGGCACTCCGACCCAGCCAGTCGATACCGGTAACGACGACACCTCAAGCGATTCCGGCGATTCTCTGACCAGCCTCATCTTTGGTGATGAAGACAACAACACCCTTGAAGGTGGAGCTGGTGGCGACACGATCTTTGGTCTGGATGGTGATGACCTCATCATTGGTGGTCGTGACACATTGGCGAGCCGTGATATCAACAACACCATTGCATTCGAAGATCTTGAAGATCAGACCGAAAGCGATGACGGAAATGACGTGCTTTATGGTGGTCGCGGCAACGATACCATCTTTGGTGGTGCTGGTGACGACATCCTTGATGGCGGTGACGGCGACGACACACTGATGGGTCAGGATGGTGTTGACATCTTCCGCGGTGGTGACGGCGTTGACACAGTCGACTACAGCCATGAGAGCCCGTTCCAGCTGCTTGTCAACCTTGAAACCAATGTTGCCAGCGGTGGTACTGCATCAGGTGACACGTTCTATAGCATTGAAAACCTGATCGGCTCTGATGACCGTATTGACCGCTTCATTGGTACAGACGACAACAACCATTTCTGGGGTCGTGGTGGCGGCGACGTCTTCAACGGCGGCGGCGGCGATGACATCCTCGACGGCGGCAACGACGGTGACCTGCTGTATGGTGATGAAGGCAATGATACGCTCATCGGCGGATCTGGTCAGGATTATCTTGACGGTGGCGAAGGCATCGACACAGTCGTTTACTCTGGAAGTTCTGAGGGCGTAACGGTTGACCTTGCTAACGGCACAGCACGCGGTGGCGACGCAGATGGTCCAGTCCAGATTGTAGGACGAGGCACAGTCATCAGGCATGATATCATCGTTGACGTTGAAAACGTTGTTGGCTCTTTCTTCGATGATCACCTCATTGGCAATGACCAGACAAACGAACTCTCTGGCGGTTCAGGTAACGACATTCTGACCGGTGGCGAAGGTGCTGACGTCCTGAACGGTGGTCGCGGCAGTGATACTGCGGACTATTCCGACGCGACCAGCGGTGTCAATCTCAATCTAGGACGCGGCAAGTCAGAAGGTGACACTTACATCTCGATCGAGAACCTCTCAGGTTCTGGACATAATGATCGCATGAAGGGTGATAACGCTGCCAACACCTTGACTGGTCAGGGTGGCAACGATGTTCTTCGTGGTGGTAAAGGCGATGATGTCCTCTTCGGCGACTTCGCTGATCAAGGTGAACCTATTCCACGCCCAGGCATGGGTACAGGGTACGCAACGCTTGGTCCAGATGCGACGAACAACTCAATCGCGACTGCATTCGATATCTCCGATAACTTCTCTCTGACAGAAGATCCTGACATCTTCGATTCAACAACTGTTCTTCATACAACAGTTAATGCGACCGGAAATGGCCAAGGTGGATACTATGGTATCGAGCTTGCTGCAGGTACGACCATTACTGTCGACATCGACGGTATTGCAGATCCAAACGTCCATGACAGCTGGGTCAGACTGCTCGATGCTGATGGAAATATTGTCACCCAGAACGATGATGGTGGCGGAGATCCCGGCTCTACAAGCAACCGTGATTCAAGCATAGTCTTCGTTGTTGAAGAAACCGGTACCTACTACATTCTGGAGGGTGCATGGTCACCGGACGTTCCAGGTGATGGTTGGTCAGAAGCAGTGCCAGAGGGTTCAACATACAAACTTAACGTATCAGTTGAATTCCCACCTGAGCCAATTCAGCCGGGTGAAGCTGGTAATGATAAGCTCTACGGCGGAAAAGGTAGTGACTTCCTTGACGGCGGCCTAGGTGCTGACATTCTGGTTGGTGGTGCTGGTGAAGATTCCTTCCGCTTCTCAACAGAGCTTGGCAACGACAATGTCGACAAGATCAAAGACTTCAGTGTTGGTGAGGATCTGATCCTTCTCGACAATGGTATCTTTGCTGAACTGGGCGGCACTGGCGCTCTTGATCTGACTGCATTCCACATGAGTGCTGCAGGTGTTAGTCAGGATGCTGCTGACCGCATCATCTACGATACCGACAGCGGTGCTCTGTTGTATGATGCAGATGGTTCAGGAGACATTGGTGCAATTCAGTTTGCACAGCTGAAGACTGGTCTGTCACTTTCTGCAGATGACTTCGTTATCGTCTGATAACTTACAGGAGGGGGACTCTCTTGCTCCCCTCCTGCTATCTTTATGCACCTAAACTGTTTTGATGACGCAATCCGATGGGGAAAAGAATGAAGCCTCTGATCAATCGTAGTGCAGCTTTGTTAGCAGCCGGTCTACTGGCCGCTGGTACCGATGCGTTCTCTAAGACCACCGAAGCGCAAGCATCAGACATTCGCGGCACCCTTACGTTCGCAGGCGATACAGAAATTCCCAAGGGCCAAATCAAAATCTACATTGAAGACACTGCCATCAAGGACAGTACACGAGAACTCACCACCCAGACCCATCTCAATAGCTTAGGCAAATCAAAAGCCATCGACTTTTCCGTCGCTCGCCCCTCAAACGTTCAGGCGTCACCAACACTCCGGATCATAGCCCAACTACAACGCCCCGACGGCTGGCTCCTCGCCCAAGGCAGCATTAAGGTTAATTCCGGCAAGCCATTGGGCATTATGCTTTACAGGACGATGTATTGATCAACAAATAAGAAGTAACAAAAGTTATATTTTTATAATTATACTTAATTAATCAAATTTCGTCAGATCACATAGATACAGTCTATTTGGTTCATAATTTCTATTGTGACGCTCTGAAAATGGTTGGGGGGACATGCAACATTGAACTTAGCAGACTTCAACTATTTCGTACTCTAGCTCAGAGCAGAATTATCCGACAGATACGTTCGTACAGCTGTCAACACACACTGACATGGTTTTGCCTTGTTATGTGGCAATCTATACTCAGATCCTCATGCCTTGAAGCAAGATAGAAAAATCTAAACACATTTACCATTCTCACTTGGTTGAAACAATGAGACTTAGAGACCATTTGCAACATCTTTTAAAACTAAAATTCAATATATATTTTAGGCTGATAACAACGCAGATCTCTAAAAAACTATACAATAAGAAAAACTTATTGATATGCGTAGAAGATGCAATTTCACTTAATGTGTTTGGCGACCTATATTCAGTCTAGAATTTGCTGGATGCATCGTTTCGTCTCACCGCTTAAGGTAAACGCTACGTCAAAACCAGCAAGAGCCAAATTAGATAGTGGAGACAGCAATGCACGGTAACGATGTCAAGACAGCCGGTGTTTGTCCGGTGGTACATGGCGCGAACACATCGATGGATAAGCCGGTTACCCGATGGTGGCCTGATGCTTTGAATCTCGACATCCTCCATCAACATGGTGCGCGTACCAACCCGATGGACCCAGGCTTCAACTATCATGATGCTGTTAAATCACTCGACTTCGAAGCGGTGAAGGCAGACGTTCATGCGCTCATGACCGACAGTCAGGACTGGTGGCCAGCGGATTGGGGTCATTATGGTGGCCTGATGATCCGCCTTTCGTGGCACACAGCTGGCTCTTATCGTCTGGCAGATGGTCGCGGTGGCGGCGGTTCCGGCAACATTCGCTTTGCTCCGCTTAACTCCTGGCCTGATAACGCAAGCCTCGATAAAGCCCGCCGTTTGCTTTGGCCTATCAAGAAAAAGTACGGCAACGCTCTCTCCTGGGCTGATCTGATTATTCTCGCAGGCACTATCGCCTATGACTCCATGGGTCTGAAAACCTTTGGTTTCGGGTTTGGCCGTGAGGATATCTGGGGTCCGGAGATCGACACCTATTGGGGATCTGAGAAAGAATGGCTTGCGCGCAGTGAAAAGCGTTATGACGATCTGGATGATCCTTCAACGCTCGAAAATCCGCTTGCAGCAACCCATATGGGTTTGATCTACGTGAACCCGGAAGGCGTAAATGGCGTTCCCGGTCCGCAAAAAACAGCCGATCAGATCCGCGAAACCTTTGCTCGTATGGCAATGAATGACGAGGAAACTGCTGCGCTGACTTGCGGTGGTCATACCGTTGGTAAGACCCATGGACGCGGTGCTGTCGATAACATCGGCGTCGCACCGGAAGCCGCAGGTCTTGAAGAACAGGGATTTGGCTGGTCTAACCCCGGACAGGATGGCAAAGCAACGAATGCCTTTACTTCTGGCATTGAAGGTGCGTGGACCACACACCCAACCACATTCGATATGGGCTTTTTCGATATGCTGTTCGGCCATGAATGGGAGCAGGTAAAATCGCCTGCCGGCGCATGGCAATGGGAACCGGTGTCCATCAAGGAAGAAGACAAACCTGTTGATCCAACAGACCCGTCTGTTCGTCACAATCCGATCATGACGGATGCGGACATGGCGATGAAGGTTGACCCGATCTACAACGAGTACTGTCAGAAATTCATCGCAGATCCTGAGTACTTCAGAGATACGTTTGCGCGTGCATGGTTCAAGCTGACACACCGCGACATGGGACCGAGAGCCAATTATCTTGGCCCGGATGTGCCGAAAGAAGACCTTATCTGGCAGGATCCTGTTCCAGCAGGCAACACCAACTATGATGTTACTGCGGTGAAAGCAAAAATTGCGGCAAGTGGTTTGAGCAATGAAGACCTGATCAAAACCGCTTGGGACAGCGCACGTACCTATCGCGGTTCTGATATGCGCGGTGGTGCCAACGGTGCTCGTATCCGCCTTGCTCCTCAAAAGGATTGGGTTGGCAATGAGCCAGACCGGCTTGCCAAAGTTCTGGCTGTGCTTGAACCAATCGCAGCGCAGGCAGGAGCCTCAGTCGCAGATGTGATCGTGCTGGCAGGAAATGTTGGTGTGGAAAATGCCATCAAGGCAGCTGGTTTCAACGTGGAAGTTCCATTCGCTTCTGGTCGCGGTGATGCAACAGATGCGATGACAGACGCGACATCCTTCTCTGTTTTGGAGCCTATTTCTGATGGCTTCCGTAATTGGCAGAAGCAAGAGTACGCTGTTAGCCCGGAAGAGATGATGCTGGATCGTGCTCAGCTCCTCCGCCTCACTGGCTGGGAAATGACTGCACTTGTTGGTGGCCTGCGCGTTCTTGGTGCCAATTATGGCGGATCAAAGCACGGTGTCTTCACGGACCGCGAAGGTCAGCTGACAACGGACTTCTTCGTCAACCTGACCGATATGGACAACAGCTGGCATCCACTCAAAGATGGCACCTATGAAATCCGTGACCGCAAATCTGGCAAGCCTAAGTGGACTGCAACCAGTGCAGACCTTGTGTTTGGCTCCAACTCAATCCTGCGCGCTTATGCTGAAGTGTATGCTCAGGATGACAACCACGAAAAGTTCGTCCGCGATTTCGTGGCAACATGGACCAAGGTCATGAACGCCGACCGCTTCGACCTGACAGCCTAATAAATGCGACGAGCCTGGGCAGGAAACTGCCCGGGCTTTTTATTGCAACTCCCTACAGGTGCTCTCCAGACGCTGGCTATATCCAGTTGCGCTTCTGTGTTTTTCCGGTTAAGAACCGCTTGACCTCGGGGTGCGCGTATTTGTCGTGCTGAGATGCTTTAGTGGCGAACCCGTTGAACCTGAACCGGCTAGAACCGGCGGAGGGAAGGGTACCGGTTTCATCCATCCTTGCCCTCTCGCCGCAATGGAGGATGACTTGAAACATCTGTTAATTGCTGCGGGATTACTCACTGCAACATCAGCGATGGCTGCTGAGAAGCCTCAACTGACAGTTTACACATACGACAGCTTCGTTTCTGACTGGGGCCCAGGCCCAAAAGTGGAAGAAGCGTTTGAGGCTGTATGCGAGTGTGACCTGAAACTTGTTGGCGTCGAAGATGGCGCAGCACTGCTTTCCCGCATTCGTCTTGAAGGTAAAAACTCAGATGCCGATGTGGTGCTGGGTCTGGACACCAATCTGGTAGAGACTGCCAAGAAAACTGGCCTGTTTGCACCACACACTGTTGAAGCCCAATACACACTGCCAGTGGAGTGGGCTGACGAAACCTTTGTGCCGTACGATTGGGGCTACTTTGCCTTCGTACACAAGGCTGGCGAAACCGTACCAACCAACTTCCGCGAGCTTGCAAAGAGTGATGCCAAGATCCTTATTCAGGATCCACGCTCCTCTACGCCCGGCCTCGGGCTGCTGCTTTGGGTGAAAGCGGCTTACGGAGACGAAGCTGCTGATGTGTGGGCGGATCTTTCCGATAACATCGTGACGGTTACAAAAGGTTGGTCTGAAGCCTACGGTCTTTTCCTTGATGGGGAAGCGGAGATGGTGCTCAGTTACACCACGTCTCCGGCTTACCACCTAATTGCCGAGGAAGATAACAGCAAAACCACTGCTGCGTTTGAAGAAGGCCATTACATGCAGGTTGAAGTAGCGGCAAAGCTTGCCGGAACTGATCAGCCTGAGCTGGCAGACAAATTCCTGAACTTCATGGTTTCAGATGCTTTCCAGACAATCATTCCAACAACCAACTGGATGTATCCAGCTGTGACACCAAAAGGTGGTTTACCTGCTGGCTTTGACACACTGCAGGTGCCGGAAAAAGCTTTGTTCTTTAAGCCTGAAGAAGCTGCTGCTGCTAGAAGTGAGGCTCTGCCGGAATGGCTAGAAGCGCTCAGCCAATAAGTTCGCTTCCCGGTGTTGCCGCGGCATTTCTTGTCGCGGCACTCATACTTGGCACGTTGGCCGCGGTTGCTCTGCGAGCTGAAGCGGGTCACGGCTTTTCCTCTTCCGATTGGGCCGCTCTCAAGTTTACGCTCACTCAGGCTGTGCTTTCTGCAGTGATCAGTGTTGCACTGGCTGTGCCGGTTGCGCGCGCCCTGGCGCGACGGCGGTTTCCGGGCCGCAGTTTGCTTATTGCCCTGCTTGGTGCCCCCTTCATTCTTCCAGTTATTGTCGCCATTCTTGGGTTACTGCAAGTGTTTGGCCGTGCGGGCTGGATATCTGATGTGCTTGTCTATTTCGGTGCTTCATCCATTCGCATCTATGGTCTCCACGGTGTTGTGCTGGCTCATGTTTTCTTCAACCTTCCGCTGGCAACCCGATTGATTTTGCAGGGATGGCAAGAGGTTCCTTCAGAGCGCTTTCGCCTTGCAGCGCAACTTGGATGTGATGGAAAAGCCCTGTTTCGGCTGATAGAACTCCCCATGCTCGCGCGCACCTTACCCGGTGCACTGGCTGTGATCTTTGCGATCTGCCTGACAAGCTTTGCTGTTGCTCTGACGCTTGGTGGTGGACCGCGGGCGACAACTATTGAGCTGGCGATCTACCAGGCTTTTACATACGATTTTGATCTTGGCCGTGCCGCGCTGCTTTCTGCATTGCAACTCACGCTCACCGCTGCTGCGGCTTTCGCAGCGCTGAAGCTCTCACGCGGTGAAGGGTTTGGTGCGGGACTAGACCGTGCGATCCAGCGCTGGGATGGCGGTGCACCTGTTGCAGACATCCTCTGGATATCACTTGCAACGCTGTTTTTGCTTTTGCCGCTCAGTGCCGTTGTTCTGTCAGGGCTTAGCGGTCTGTTTCTGGTGCCGTTTATTGTGTTGAAGGCGGCCCTCGTTTCTGTTGCTGTCGCCGTAGCCAGCACAGTAATCTTGTTGCTGTTCGCGTTGCCTATGGCAGCCGCAATTGCCATTCGCCGGCATAGTGTGGTTGAACTTGCTGGAATTCTGGGATTAGCGGCATCCCCGCTGGTGATCGGAACGGGCTTGTTTATCATTATACGTCCATGGGCAACCCCGTCTGACCTTGCTCTTCCAGTGACAGCACTCGTCAACGCGGCGATGGCATTGCCGTTTGCACTTCGCATTCTTGTCCCTGCTGCACGAGATACGGTTTCGCGACATGGACGGTTGGCCTTGTCTCTGAATATGGAAGGCTGGGTGTTCTTCTCACGTGTCCTCATTCCACGTATGCGGCCACAGATCGGGTTTGCTGCGGGGCTTGCTGCGGCACTTTCCATGGGAGACCTTGGCGTGATTGCCCTGTTTGCAGATCCGGAAATTGCAACGCTGCCTTTACAGATTTACCGCTTGATGGGGGCATACAAAATGCAGGCAGCAGCCGGCGGAGCTCTTTTACTGCTTGTGCTTTCAATGGCACTGTTCTGGATTTTAGACCGGGGAGGTCGCTGGCATGCTGAAGCTTAGCTCTTGTCTCATTGCAAATGGCCGGTTCCAATTGCAGGCCAATTTGCACGTTGAAGCTGGCAGTAGCGTTGCCGTTATTGGCCCATCAGGCGCAGGAAAATCAACCCTGCTTGAGGCTATTGCCGGGTTCCGTGAATTATCGCAAGGACGCATTTTCTGGAAGGAACAAGAGCTTACCAAGCAGGCTCCGGGAAAACGCCCAATCGCCATGCTGTTTCAGGATGGCAATCTGTTTCCGCACTTAACCGCGGCCCAAAACGCAGCCCTTGGTTTGCGGCCTGACGGAAAGCTCTCAAAACCTGAGCAAGAACAAGTAGAAGCAGCCCTTGCGCGGGTCGGACTGGCAGGGATGGGAGCACGCAAACCAGCTGAATTGTCTGGTGGCCAACAAAGCCGTGTCGCGCTTGCCCGTGTATTGGTTCAGCACCGTGATCTGCTGTTACTCGATGAACCCTTCGCGGCCCTTGGTCCTGCGCTTAAAGCCGAGATGCTGGACCTGGTCGCAGATCTAGTTGCAGAAACAGGCACGACGCTTCTCATGGTCAGTCATGACCCACAAGATGCCCGCCGCATCACGAACAAAGCAATCCTCGTCGCCGACGGATCAGCGCACCCACCTGCTGAAACCCAACAACTGCTCAACAACCCACCGCAAGCATTGCGGGAGTATTTGGGGTGATCCTGTAATCACAAGTATCTAAAAGATGCTAACCCGCCCGCTCGAAAGCGTGATTGGTGTAACTATCGCATTTCTGATTTTATCAAGCTACCCATTATCACTGCATGCCAAGAAATTGATGGATTTAGTCCACTAATATACTCAAGCCGGCAGCTGATGATAATTTCGAATAAGTTCCACGTGTATTCGGTGTATTCTAGACATTAAAGAATTTGAAGAACCACTAAGTCAGAACAACCCCTCATCCCAGTAAGGTTTATCGCCACCGATTTCTGATGAGATGAAGTCGATGAAGCTGCGGGTTTTAGTAGGGAGGTATTGGCGGGCGGGGTAGACGGCGTACATGTTTTGGGTTGGTAAGGTGTATTCTGGCAAGACTTGGCGTAATTCTCCTGATCTTAGGTAATCACCTGCTGCGAAGGTGGTCAGTCGACCGATTCCGCAACCGCCTAAAACAGCAACTGTGAGGGCGTCGCCATTGTTGACTTGGAAATTGCCAGAGGCTTCAATTTTGATGGGTCCGTCTGCACCCTCTAACGTCCATTCTTGCTGGTCACTAAAGTATGCGTAATGCAAGCAATTATGGTGGTGTAGATCTTTCGGGTTTTCTGGCATTCCAAACTCATCCAGATAACCGGGAGAGGCTGCTAGCACGTTGCGGCAAGGTGCTATTTTTCGAGCGATCAAGGACGAGTCCTGAAGGCGCCCTCCTCTGATTGCCAGATCAAATCCGCCATCAACTAAATCTACCAAGCGATCATCCATGATCATATCGATGCTGATTTCTGGATTATTCTTTAAGAACTTAGGGATCAGCGGAGCTATGTGTAGCCGGCCGAATGTCATTGGGACATTTATCTTTAGCCGTCCCTTTGGCTTGCCCTGTAGCTGCGCAACGGCACTTTCTGCTTCCTGCGCTGCAGCCAATGCATCTACCGCGCGAGCGTAGTAAAGTTCTCCTGCTTCAGTCAGGCTAATGTTGCGGGTGGAACGGTGGAGAAGACGCGCACCAAGATGTTCCTCCAGCAAAGAAACCCGTTTGCTGACAGCTGACTTTGAAACGCCAAGCTGCCTCGCAGCAGCGGCAAATCCCTTTTGCTCAACCACCGTTACGAAAACGGGTATTGCATTTATATGTTCCATTCGCCCTGTCTTATTCGTTCTCTTTTTCTCACCAGCAAGTTTCCATATTAGGTGATTATCGCGAAATAGGAAACTTACTAAGTTCTCTTCAGAAGAAGAGGACAATCCGATGGCTATGATGCTTATCAATGGGCAACTGCATGAAAAACCCAAAAGCAGTGACGGAACCTATCGCCCTATCAGCAGCGATATTCGTAACTGGATAGAACCGAATGTGGCTGCTGAGTTTCCTGCGGAAGAAGATCGCTACCATCTTTACACATCACATGCGTGTCCGTGGTGCCATCGTGTGATGGTGATGCGATCATTAATGGGATTGCAGGGGATCATTTCTGTCAGCGAGATGCATCCGATCATGGGGGATAAGGGATGGCAGATTGACCAGACCTTGTTTGATGATGCAGCAGGTGTTCCAAGAGACACATTTATTTTTGACGTCTATTTACGCGCCTTTCCCCAGTACACCGGCGCGCTTACGGTCCCTCTCCTGGTCGACAAGAAGACAAACAAGATCATCAGCAATAATTCAGCGGACATCATGCGGATGCAGAACACAGCTTTTGCTGGTCTGGCTTCCTCAAACATCAATTTTTATCCAGCAGCATTACGCGAGGAGATTGATGAGCTTGCTGATTTCATTCAGGAAAACGTGAGTTCTGGCGTCTATCGCGCTGGCTTTGCAACTTCTCAAAGTTCTTATGATGCTGCTGTCTCTAAGCTCTTTGAAGCTCTTGACCTTTTGGAGGCTCGGCTGAGTGTTCGGCGTTATCTGGCAGGAGCTCAAATCACCGAAGTTGACTGGAAGTTTTTTGTTAGTCTCATTCGGTTTGATGCTGTTTACGTGACACATTTCAAAACCGATCTGCGACGCATTACAGATTATCCCAATCTCAGCTCATATCTCCGCGAGCTCTATCAGTATCCTGGTATCGCAGAAACAGTGAACTTCCAACGTATGCGGGAGCATTATTTCCGCAGCCACCGTCATCTCAATCCCACAGGTATCGTTTCAATTGGCCCGCAGCCAGATCTTCTGAAACCGCACGGTCGCGACCAGACCAGTGTCTTCCAAAAAGGAGCTGCCTAATGGATCGTCAAGCAACTTATACGGAAACTGGAAAGCACAATAATCCAACAGGTTACATCATCCTGATCGGCGCAATTGTTGGCGTTAATTACGCTCTTGCCAAGCTTGTGACAAAAGCTGGGGTCACAGCACTGAGCGCAACATTTGCGCAGTTACTATTGGCGGGTTTGTTCCTCTACCTCTTGCTTCATCTGAAGCATGAGAGCCTCTCGCTGAAACGCCGCCATATCAAGTATTACATCATCAATGGCTTTCTTGGGATCACAGTGCCTTCGCTGGTTGCATACCTGGTCCTACAGCATATTCCAGCCTGGCTTTTGACTGTTCTTGTAACTCTATCGCCTTTGATTACGGCGGTGCTCTCATCAATCGTCGATGGAAAGCTGATTGCAACACAGCGGCTTGTCGGGATTTTGGTTGGGCTTGCCGGGATTAGTTTTGTGACACTCAGTAGCGCTCAAGTCAGTCAGTTTGATCCTATCTGGATTTTGATTGGGACAGGCATGCCTTTGTCGCTGGCAATTGCAAACATCTACCGCAACAAAGCCTATCCCCAAGACGCCTCCTCAGTTGGGACTGCAACCGGGACCATGTTCTCTCAAGTGCTGTTGCTGCTGCCTTTGCTTCTTCTTGGCGATAGTCTGCCAGCGCTTGTCGAGCCAATCCAGGACATCTGGTGGATCATCCTTGGCATCGGACTTCTTAGTGCAGCGAGCTATGCTCTCACGTTCTTTATTCAAGACAGAACGGACAGTGTTGGCTTCAGCCAAGTCGGATATTTTGCCACAGTTTCAGGCATTTTGGTTGCTGCACTGGTGTTTTCAGAACCCATCAGCATGGCCATCTTCGCTGCTATTGCCGTTCTGTTCTTTGGGCTGGCACTGACAAACGGACACATTCAACTCACGAAACTTCGAGCTCCCTGAATACTGCCCTTTCAGATGCAGCAACCACTCTCCCAACCTAAAAGAACGATAGGAAAGAAAATGACATCCCTCACTAAGACACACGTAGATGCACGCGACTTTGCCAATAAGCTTTATCAAGCTGTTGACTCTTTGAGCGCTGAGGCTGTCGGATCTTTTTTGGCACAAGACGTACGGTTCCAGCTTGGGAATTTTGGTGAGATTTCAGGTTACCAGCAGGTTGTCGATGCAAATGCAACCTTTTTCCAATCCATCGCAGCTATGTCACACACACTCAAAGACGCCTGGAGTGTTGGTGATACAGTCATTTGCACGGGCGCGGTGCATTATACGCGTCATGACAAAAGCACACTCCAGATCCCTTTCTCAGCTGTTTTAAAGCGCAATGACACTCTGATTTATGACTATCAGGTCTATGTCGACGTTTCTCCACTTTAGGGGAAATAGCTGATCCCTTCCTGGATAGAACAGGGAGACTCATTTGGTGGCACGGCGTGAAGCTTTTGGTTTTGCGCCGTGTTTTTTTGTAAAAAGCCAGTATTTCTGCTAGATTTTACTTAGTTCTTCCTAGCTGAGAACATTCATGAGCCCCCAGTACCCGAATTTTTTCAAAGCTAAGTCGCTGAATTTTAATAATTAATTCCCCCGCCATCTCGATTGTCAGACAATATTGATTTTTCTCAAGACTTGATGTGTATTTTATGCAATAGTCGATTGTAGGACAATCGACGGAGTACATTATGATCAAGGCACTTCGCCTTAATGCTGCAGACAATGTTGCAACCCTGCTGGAAAATGCCAGCAAGGGGGAGACAGTTCTGGTGATCTCCGAACAAAACGAAAGCTTGGGAGAGCTGGAGCTTCTGCAAGCTATTCCCTTCGGCAACAAAGTCGCACTGCGCCCCATGAAACCAGAGGACCAGCTGATTAAAGGCGGCGTCGCAGTCGGCAAAGCAATCAAACCTGTTCCTCAGGGCCAGCTTGCTCACGTTCAAAACATTCGAAGCTTAAATCTGGATATTCCAGAGGTGATGATCAACGAAATCATCACCCAAATGGAAATTGAGGTGGACTGATGCAGACGTTCAGAGGCTATCAGCGAGAAGATGGATCTGTCGGCATCCGCAATCTCATCATGGTTATTGCTGCCGATGAGTGCGCGGAAGGCATCGCACGTGCGATCTCTGAGAAGACGCCCGGTACTGTTGTCGTCACCAATTACAATACCTGCATGTATGGTGGCAACGAAGAGATGATTGGCACCATGATCAACGCAGCGACCAACCCGAACATCGCCGGGGCGCTGGTGATCAATATGGGTTGTGGCAGCATTACGCCTGACCTTGTGGCTGGGCCAATCCGTGCAACCGGGCGTCCTGTAGAGACCCTTACCTGTATTAAAGAAAGCGGAACAGTTTCAACCATTCGCGAAGGGTTGAAGCGTATTGCCAAGATCGTTGAGCATGCCGATGCAACACCGATGGTTGATGCTCCAATCAGCAAGCTGCTGGTGGGTATCAAATGTGGTGGCTCAGACACCAGCTCTGGCATTGCTTCTAACCCAAGTGTTGGTCTAGCCGCAGATAAGCTGATTGATATGGGTGCCTCTGCTGTAGCCGGTGAGCTTCTGGAATTGCTTGGCTGTGAGCATATTCTCAAAGAACGAGCTATCACCTCAAAAGTCTCTGAGAAGATCGACCAGCTGATCAGTGATGAAGAAAAGCGTTGGCACGTTGAGGGCACTCAGGTTGAAACCATGAGTGTTGGTAACAGCATTGGCGGCCTGACAACCATCGAAGAAAAGTCACTCGGCGCTCTTGCAAAAACAGGCTCCAGGCCAATTCAGGATATCTTGCGCATCAATGCGACTAAGTTGGAAAAGCCAGAGGCTCCAGGCATGTACTTGTCTGAAACGACAATGCTTTGTGGTGGCTCAGCGATGCATTTTGCAGCACTCGGCTGTCAGGTGATCCTTTGGACCACTGGTGGGGCTGGTTTCAATAATCCGATTGTTCCAGTCATCCGCGTCAGTGGCAACAGTCAGCTGATCAATGAAGACATCGACATTGATGCAACCGGCATCATGCGCGGTGAAGACAGCCTTGAGAATGTCTCCGAACAAATCCTGAAAACACTCGAAGGCGTGATCAATGGCGAGAAAACCGCCATCGAAGACTTTGGCTACGCTTACTGCTCACTCATTCAGAAAGATCAGCGCGTCGAGCGTTTGCTTTCCATCCCCGCAGAATAATTAAAACAACGCGCAGGCCTTCATTGAGGACCTGCGCATCAGGGAGAATAAAATGAAGATCACTGATGTTGAGGTCATCCATCTTCGTGTCCCGCTGCTCGCACAAAATTGCGAGTGGGGCGAAGATGCACTGATCGTACGCATCCACACCGACACTGGTCTGGTGGGGCTTGGGGAGTCAGACAGCTCGCCAACCGTGATTGCAGCACTCATTGAAGCACCGCAGTCCAACTTGTATTGCACGGGTCTGAAGTCCCTGCTGATCGGCGAAAATCCACTTGAGATCAGCCGCTTATGGAACAAGATGTATTGGTCCAGCAACTATGTTGGTCGTCGCGGTGCTGGCATTCATGCCATGAGCGCTATCGATATTGCACTGTGGGACATCTCTGCCAAGCACTATGGTGTACCACTGCATATTCTGTTGGGAGCAAAGTATCGTGATCGGATTCCGGCTTACGGCACTTTCATCCCGGCAGATAACCCAGAAGACAACCGCAAGATCGCACAGGATCTGGTCGCAAAGGGCTTCACCAGCCTGAAATTTGGCGGCGGCATTCTGGGTGATGATCCAGACACTGATTATGAGATTGTACGCGTTGTGCGTGAAGCAATCGGTCCAGACATACAGTTGCAGATCGACCTTGCCACCAAATGGCGCACTGCCTCTCATGCTTTGCATATGTGTAAGCGTCTGGAACCTTTCAATCTGCACTGGATTGAAGAACCCGTCATGGCTGACGATGAACGTGGCTATGTGAAACTCGGAGCTCAGGCTTCTCAAAAGATAGCTGGCGGTGAAGCTCTGACCACGTGCCGTGAATTCCACGACATGCTGGAGCGTTGTGAGCCAGACATCATTCAACCAGACATTACGCGTTGTGGTGGCATCACCGAGATGCGCAAGATTTATGACATGGCGCAGATGCGCGGTGTCCAACTCATTCCTCATGGGTTCAGCACAGACATTCTGCTTGCTGCATCTGTGCATTTCCTTGCCTCCTGCGAGCAAGGAAACCTGATGGAATACTCCCAGAGCAATAGTCCGCTTGTTGCGGGTAACGGGCTGGCTAAAGAGCCAGTGGTCTTCGCTGAGGGGCAGCTTGTTGTTCCTGATCGCCCAGGCCTTGGGATCGAGCTGAACGAAGACCTAATCAAAAAATATCAAGTGAATGCACAACCTGCTTACGCTTGAAGATGGAGGAATAATAAATGTCTAACACTGGGAAAAGATTAGACACCTTACTGCTTTCAATAAGTCTGGGGTTTGTCATCGCCATTGTTGCTGGCCTGACAATCTTCCCTGAAAAGGGCAACGAG
Organism: Pseudovibrio sp. W74; assembly: GCF_001623085.1. Lineage (NCBI taxonomy): Bacteria > Pseudomonadati > Pseudomonadota > Alphaproteobacteria > Hyphomicrobiales > Stappiaceae > Pseudovibrio > Pseudovibrio sp. W74. The sequence goes on along the minus strand of NZ_LMCJ01000013.1, from coordinate 220,799 downwards.
ATAGCCAACTACCTGTTCGGTACATTCAATGCGATCTTCGGCACGCCTGTGCTGCTGCTTGTGTTTGGATCAGTTATCTTTCTGGCTGCGCTTGGTATAAGCAAATACGGCAATATCCGTCTAGGTGAGGGTAGCCCTGAGTACAGCACGTTCGCATGGGTTTCCATGATGATCTGTGCAGGTCTGGGTTCTGCAACAGTATACTGGGCCTTTACTGAGTGGGCATATTACTTCAACGCCCCTCCTCTAGGAGTTCAGACTGGTACGACTGCGGCTTACGAGCTGGGCACTGCTTACAACCTGTTCCACTGGGGCTTCAGCGCCTGGGCAGCTTACTGCATTGTCTCTCTGCCAGTTGCTTACCACTTCCATGTTCGCAAGAACCCTGGTCTCAGCCTTTCAGCTGTGTGTACTGCTATCCGCGGTGACAAGCCGATCACTCCGCTTTGGCGCTTGATCAGCCGTGTGATTGACGTGATCTTCATCTTCACTATCTTCGGTGCACTTTCCATCACACTTGGTGTGTCTGTGCCGATGGTTTCTGAGATCCTGTCTTCTCTGATCGGTATTGAACCAACCTTCAATGTGAATCTGGTTCTGATACTGATTATCTCCGCATTCTTCTCTCTGAGTTCATATGTGGGCATTCAGAAGGGTATGGCGCGTATCAGCTCCATGAACACATATCTGGCAATCGGCTTCTGTATTGCTGTGTTCCTAGTTGGCCCAACAATGTTCATTGCGAAGTCTACGGTGAATGGTCTTGGCATCATGATCCAGGATTTCATCCGCATGAGCCTTTACACTGATCCGGTTGACAATGGCGGCTTCCCAGAAGGTTGGACAATCTTTTACTGGCTCTACTGGATCACCTACACTCCGTTCGTATCCATCTTCGTGACCAAAATCTCCAAGGGTCGTAGTATCCGTGGCGTCATCACGAACATGCTGCTGAGCGGTAGTGCTGGTTGCTTCTTCTTCTTCGGTATCCTTGGTGGTCTGTCTCAGTCAGCAAACGTAACCGGTCTTGTTGATGTTGCTAGTCTTGTAGCTTCCGGCGAAGGAAATCAGGCGATTGTTCAGGTCATGAACACCCTGCCACTCAGCGCGATCTTCATCGTTCTGTTTGCGCTGGTCTCCGTTCTCTTCCTGGCAACCACTCTGGACTCTGCAGCCTTCACCATGGCAGCGGCTTCTACAAAGGGTCTGAAAGAGAACGAAGAGCCATCTCCAATGCTGCGCCTGTTCTGGTGTGTGATGCTGGCTGCAGTTCCACTTGCGATGATGTTCATTGACGCCCCACTGAACACCATCAAAACATGTGCCATCGTAACCTCTATCCCACTGATGTTTATCATCAGCTATATGGTTTACGGATTCATCAAGTGGATGCGTGAGGACTTCGCTTTAACAAGTGGCGAAGATATTCTCCGGCAGTCCCGCGAAGCAGCTGGTGCTGTTCCTGCGGAATAAGCTTCCTCCTCAGGCAAAGCAAAAGGGCGACCTCCGGGCCGCCCTTTTTTATGACTATCTCAAATCTTCAAGTACTATCAGTCATCAGTCATCAGTCGCCAGCTTAACATGTTCATGTTTCAGCTTATGGCCCATTTCAGTGAAGGTACTGATGTTCTCAATAGCGAGCTTGCGGGCTTTTTCCGCCTCGCCAGAGCAAATGGCTTCCACTAAACCGACATGGGTGTTCGCACTGTCTTCAATATCAAAGTCAAAGTGCGTGATACGAATATAGATTGAAAGCTGATTGATCACGCTCTTGTACATGTGCGCCAAGCGTGCGCTTTCACTCAGTTCAATGATTAGCTTGTGAAGCTCAAAGTCATAGAACGTGACTTCTGTTAGAGAGACACCGTCTTGCTGGCAGATCTCCTTGAAGACTTCCAGCTCCTTACGCAGCCGAACAGCCTTTTCCGGCGTGATGGTCTCAGCTGCCATTTGAGCAGCCTGGCTCTCCAACGCGACACGAAGATGGTAGATTTCCCAGATATCGTGGTCCGTCAGCGTCGTTACGCTCCACCCAGCATAAGGCTTTTGCGAGACAAGTCCTTCGCTCGAGAGTGTGTTCAACGCCATACGCACGGTTGTGCGTGAAAGCTCCAGACCTTTTGCAAGCGTACTTTCCGTCAGCTTGTCGCCTGAGACATAATGACCCGCCAAAATCTGCTGCCTCAGAAAATCTGCGGCTTGCTCCTCAAGGCTTTGTTTTGAAATCTTCATTGGAACTCAATTGCGTCCGTCGTGTTCACTCTCATATTTGAGCTGTATCACCATTAGCTTGCTGAATAAATGACGAGTTTCTCACGCCAGATATTTGCTCTGTGATTATTGTAGGATCAGCTGGATTTAGATATATTTTGCGCGTGCACTGGCAAAAGAACGGTGTCGGGTTTGCTGCCAGCACCGACAAAGTTTTTAATGACTCTAAACTGGGAATGGTTTATTGTTGAGTTAGAGATGCATATTTTTATTGACGACAGACACCGGAAGACGCATAGCTAATATTATGAGACTCACTCAACAAACCAACTATGCTGTACGTGCCCTGATGTATTGTGCGGCAAATCCTGGCAAGCCAAGCAAAGTTGCTGAGATCGCGGCTTCGTTTTCCATGTCAGAAACTCACCTTTTCAAGATCATGAAGGTGCTCGTTGACGCTGATCTGATGAAAACCATCCGAGGGCGTAACGGTGGTATCGTATTGCCACGTCCAGCTGAGCAAATCAGTGTAGGACAGGTGGTACGTGCAACTGAAGAGTCATTCCTTCTTGCTGAGTGCTTTGACAGTGGCCGTCAGGACTGCCCGCTCGTCAACCACTGCGGCTTCAATTCTGTTCTGCATGAAGCGCTGGAAGCATTCCTCGGTGTGCTCGACAAGTGCACGATTGCAGATCTTGCTGACAACCGTGCGAGCATTCGCCACCTGTTGCAGATTGAAGACCCACTTCTGCCAAAGAATATGGCTGCTGCTGAGTAAGCGCGTCATCAGCGACGAGATGATCAGGCAGCGAACATTCGCTGCCTTTTTTGTTAGTTTACTCGAAACCTGATTGGAAGTGTCCGCCTGATAGATTTGCTTTTCATCGATGGTGGGAAAGATGAAAATGGTGAAGCAGCCTTAATCGCTTTGACCGCAGCTTGATCGAACCGATCATTTCCACTCGACTTAGTTACTGAGACACCAGTAACAGTCCCGTTGCTATGTAATGTAAAACTAACACTCACCTGACCAGATTTATTCCGGCGCTTTTCACGTCGCGGATATCTCTTATAGGCAGCGCGTTCAATTTTACCTCGAACCTTGCCCCAGTAATTGCTCGTCGCTGCATTGCCTGCAATATCGCCTGAGCCTGCGATGTTGTTGCCATTCTTTGAGGTGTTGGAGCCTTTACGGGCGACCTTGGAGCCACGAGCAGAATTAACATCCGAGTTACCTGCTTTCTTGGCAGGTTCTTTCTTGGCTTTTGGTGGAGCCTTCTTGGCAGTTTTCTGCAGCAGCTTGGGACGTGGCGGCGCTGCTCGCGGGACGGGAACCGTTACTGCGGCAACTTCAGTTTCAACAGGCTTTGCCTCAAGCTCTTTCTTTTCGTCAACGGGTTCAGCTATCTTCTTTTCTACCGGCTTCGTCTCTTCAGGTGTTTCCTGTTTTACCAAATCCAGTTTTTCTGGTTGAGCTGATTTGGCTTCTTCCTGTTTAACAGGCAAAACTTTTGCAACTTCAACGGGCTTAATCTCCTGCACCTCAGCAGGTTTGATTTGTTCGGGCTGAAGCTCAAGTTTGAGCGGCTTAATTTCTTCTTTTGGCTTGATTGGCTCAATCTCAGCCTTGATGGTAACACCTTCAGCAACAGGTTCTGGTAATGGTTTCACAGCCTGCGTTGCAATCGGTTTGATTGGTGTGATCTCTGCTTTAGCCAGCTCAATGGGCTCAACAGACTCAATCTCTTTGACTTGCTCTATCGGAGTTTCAATCTCACGAGGCTCAACTTCATCTGGCTGGTCCGGCTCAATCGGTTCAACAACTTCCTTAGAACCTGCAATAAGATCCTCAATCGACCCGACGACAGAAAGTGACGTTGACCGTGTTGAGGCAACCTGAACTTCAGGAGCCCGTGTATAGAACCAAGCAAACCCAGCTGCGTGAACGCTGACAGACACGAGTAAGGCGGTCGTGAGGGCTGAACCACCGATTTTCCTGCGAATGCTCTTCTTCATTGGGCAGCCCTTACAGTGACCAATGTAATATCAGAGAAACCTTGTTTTTTCAGCGCGGCAAGGGTTCTGGCAAGTGTCTGACCAGACAGTGCCTTGTCAGCAACAACCATCAGAGGGTCTTTATTACCGTCCAGCGGTATCAGATCCTCAACAAGAACTGGCTGTTCGTTTTGGGTTATCAATCCATCAGGAGCGATAATCAGCGCTCCGGCAATAAGCTCACGACTGGATTGCTCCTGCGTTTCTGCAGGGCTCACGTTTTTTGCATCGTCTCTATCAATTGAACCTGCAAAGAGGAAGAAGATGAGCATCAGGAACACGATATTGATCAATGGGATCGTGTTCTCAAATGTCCTCTTTTGTGGTTTTGTCTTCAGACGCATTCTTTAAACTTCTTATTTCGCAATATTCTGAATTCAATTGCCAACGATCGTCGCTGACCAGCCTGCTGTTTTAAGCATCTCAAGCGCACTCACGACATCCTGCACAGTAGAATCCTTGGCAGGAATGATCGCCACAGGTCGTACTTTTTCGATACCTGCATTGTCGAGCGCCGCAATCAACGCCTCAACCTTCACCCGGTCACCGTTCACCGACAGCTGTCCTTCTGCGAAAACTTGCAGCAGGATTGGGGACTGTTCCATTTGTCCTGCGCCCTCAGTTCCCGATGTCACATCCAATTTTTGGTATATCGAGAACGTGGAAGCGAGCATAAAGAACATCAACAAAAGGAAGATCACATCAATCAGAGATGTGAGACCAGGCGCACGACTTCGTTTTGGAGCCTCACTAAGGCGCATCGTGAACAACCTCAAAACGTGGCTGTGTTCCAACCTGTTCCGCTTCTTCAGTTTGAGTAGCGATGGACGTGACTGCCCCGGTGAAGAGTTCAGTGACGATCTTTTCCATTGCGCTCTGCTCTCGTTCGATGCGGCCTTCGAACAGTGACAGCATCACGGAAGCCGGGATTGCAACGGCCAGACCAACGGCAGTTGTCAGCAGCGCAACCCAGATGCCACCAGCCAAAGTAGATGGATCGACCTGCGACCCAGCGTCGGCCATAGCCTGAAACGCCCCGATCATACCAAGCACAGTTCCGAACAGACCGAGTAGAGGAGCGATCTGAGCAATCATGTCCAATGCTCGCAGATAACTGCGGAGATCCGCGAGATGCGTGAAGCAAACGCGCTCGACATCTTCCCGGACTCTTTTTTCAGGCACCTGCGGTTTCATAAGGCCACGCATGGCATGTGCCAGAACATCGGAGACCGGAGAGCGATCTGTTACCACGATTCTGTAGGCCTGATCACGCTTCCCAACACGCCAGAAGGCTACAGCCTGCTCAGCTTTGCGATGACGACCAACGCCCGCAATCCAGAATTGCCAGAGTTTTGCAATGACAATTGTTAGAGCAAGTACGCTGACAACCAGCAGCAACCCAACAACCACACCACCTTTTGCAAGCAGATCCATAAAAGGTGTTATTGCTGCGGTCAGGCCCAGGTTTTCAATCATGGCATTCATTCTGGAAATCTCGTTGTTTTTCTAGTTCAGTTCGGCAGCGGTTCAGAGTGTTAGTTCTATCGCAGCGCGAGAGGATACATTCAATGAGTCTAAGCAGCTAGCCGGAGATACATTTTCAGCTCCCTCGCACTGGCTGACATCATTGATGAGCAATGACGAGATGTCAGCACAACTGCTGGATGGGAGGTCATACTGCTGAACTCGCGTCTTTCCGGAAGGAAGACGACCTGTCTTCATGCTCAGGAAATCAGCAATTCCGCCTGTACTATCAAAGACTACCAAGTCCAACGCCAGTTGATTGATCTCATCTTTAAGGTGATTGCGAACAAGAAGGCTTACACGACACCCGTTCTGAGTGGTCTCAGCTTTGTTCAACTGGAGAGCGATCACTGGTTCTCTTGTCGTGTTTGCTGCTTCAGCTGCAGTTATTTGCGTTATCCACAAGGCAGCAAGAGCAAGTGAAAACAGCTTAACCAACTTATTCATAGGACCCCAACCCAAAAATTAAGACCTAGTTGCAAATGCAAATCAGTCGCAGATATCAAGGATATCGTGGGCTGGCTGGCTGTTGAGGGAGAGAGTAACAGCTGGCTTGCGCATCGATACAAATCCTACTCCAGGACGGTTTGCGGGAGGACGCGATCTCCAGCAATTATTGAGTAGGCATTGCACTTGTAATAAAACATGAATATGAAAGTCAAGAAATAAACGCGATAGAGTCCCCCTAGCTCTTGAGGGTATCGCGACCATCCACGCTAGCCAAAATTGGGGAAAGGCTGAGGCGAATGACTGATATGGAAAAAGCTCAGGAAAGCTCACAAAGTCAGCCACATGAGCGCACTGTTGATAGCAAGGCACTCTTTGGCGATGAGCGCGAGATCACAATCTCCCATCGCGAAGATAACTACCGATTGTCGATCACGAAACTTGGCAAATTGATTCTTACTAAGTGAGAAGTTTGCTATGAAAAAGCCGGCCTGAGATGAGGCCGGCTCTTTCCTTATTTGACTGTTCTGAGCCTTAGTTCAGAGCCTGCTGCAGCGCGAATGCATCGCCTTCGACCTTGAACAGGCCGTAAGAACCAGGGACGTCGCCAGCATTGTCAAAGTTCAGGTCGCCAGATGCGCCCTTGTAGTCGATGTCTTTGCCAGCTGCGATCAGCTCAACTGCCTTCTTCCATTCACCAGGAAGAACAGCTTCACCCTGTCCGTCGGACACAGCAGCCATTGCCTCGGAAACCTTAGCAGCGTCACCACCAGCTTTTTCCAGAGCCAGAGCCATCAGGAATGCAGCGTCGTAGGAGTTGGATACGAAGATTGCATCCGGGTTACCGCCAACCGCTTTGTACGCTTCGTTGAAGAGCTCAAGGCTGTTGGACTTCTCGCCTACTGGAGAAGAAGCAATGAATGTGGTCAGATTTTCAGCTCCGAGTTCACGGATGATTGCATCTGACTTCATGCCATCGCCGCCAACGAAGTTGGTGAAGAAACCGTTTTCCAGCGCCTGGCGCAGGATGGTCAGGCCAGTGCCGTCACCGTAATCGAAGATTACAAGCGTATCTGCGCCACCACGGGACAGCTCAGCAAGGTTGGAACGGTAAGATGCCTTACCTTCTTCGTGTGCTGAATATCCAGCAATCTCACCGCCGTTTGCTTCAAACTCAACTTTGAACGCATTTGCGAGGCCACTGCCGTAGTCGTTATTAAGGTAGGCAACAGCAACTTTCTTAGTGCCGAGGTTCAACAGCGTACGTGCGAGTGAGCGGCCCTGGAAGTCATCGGAAGGTACTGTACGGAATACCTGACCTTTATCTTCCAGACCTGTGATTTCAGGGGAAGTCCCTGATGGTGTGATCAGCGTGATACCAGCAGGAACAGTCACAGAGTTCGCAACAGCCAGAACTGAACCAGAGCAGTGTGGACCGATAAGGCCCGCAACCTGTTCAATGTTTACCAGCTTGGTTGCGGAATCCACGCCGTTCTGCGGGTTACACGCACTGTCGCCCACAACAGCTTCAAGCTTCTGGCCACCCAGAATACCGCCCTGCTCGTTCACCTGCTGGATAGCCAGTTTAGCAGAGTCCAGCATTGGTGGAGCCATAGCCGCGATTGGACCAGAAATACCTCCCAGAAGACCGACTTTTACATCAGCCTGAACAGCGTTGGATGCAAGTGCAGTAGCGCTGAACAAGCCTGCTGCCAATGCGATTTTCTTAAGCATCAGTTCACCTCCAAAGAGCCCTGTTTCAAATACTATCCGGATTGACCAGGGCGTTAAAATTGATTTCCACGAGTGCTGGCGTTATTTCGCTGCACTTTCTTGTTTTTGAAAGGTTTTGACTTCTGGACTGCCAGCGGTTCCCTGAGGTTCCGGCAAGATCCCTTCCGGTCTGAACCGGAGGACCAATTGCAGAAGCAAGCCAATGATAAACACGCGCATGTACTTAGCTTTGATGGCGTATTCTGTTGGCAGCTGATCCGTTACAAACTCTGACGCAGACCAGATGATCCAGACAACGGCAACCCCGAGAAGTGCACCGCGGTTGTTACCTGAGCCACCAAGGATCAACATAATCCAGATCAGGAATGTGGCGATCATCGGGTCGATGGCTTCAGGGGTTATGGAACGGTTAAAGTGAGCAAACAGCGCACCACCAAGCCCCATCACAGCAGCACCGAAGATGAATGCTTCCAGACGACGCGCCTTGATGTCCTTACCCATTGCCGTTGCCGCATCTTCGTTGTCACGGATACCGCGCATCATGCGGCCCCAGGGAGCTGAAATCTGACGCTCGATAGCCCAGTACACGACGAGCACGATGGCAAAGACCAGAGCAAGATAAGCCAGCTGGGAATACAGATAGGACAGATCACCAAATGGACGCGGGATCTTATTCACGCCGCGTGCGCCACCTGTCATCCAACCTTCTGACTTCACGACCAAACGGATGATTTCCGCCACGCCGATTGTCGCGATTGCCAGATAATCAGAGCGGAAGCGTAAGCAGACTTTGCCGATTGGCCATGCAATTGCGCCAGCAGCGACCATCGCACCGATCCAACCCACAACAACGGGCAGCTGGTAGCCACCCAGATGGACAGCGGATTCTGGTGCCGTGAGCAGCGCAGATGAATAAGCTCCAACAGCGAAGAAGCCCGCAATACCTGCGTTAAAGAGGCCTGAAAAGCCCCATTGAATATTAAGACCGAGAGCCAGAAGGGAGTAAATGCCGATAAAGATCGCCATGAACACCGCATAGTTAAGCAGACCGATGAGTTCCATGGTTCTTCTCCCCCTACAGAACTTTACCCTTGAGCAAGCCAGTTGGCCGCACAAGAAGGATGAGCAGGAGGATCGCAAACGCCATGGCGGCCTTGTACTCTCCCGGGATAAACAGAACAGATGTCTCTTCAGCTATGCCAACAATCAAGCCGCCAATGACTGCACCTTCCACACGCCCTACACCGCCAAGAATTGCAGCTGCGAACATTGGCAGAAGCATCGTCCAGCCCATGAGCGGTTTCAGTTCTGTGTTGATGCCAAGGAAGAAACCAGAAGCGGCGCACAGAACGCCGACGATGCCCCAAGTCAACATTGTGATTTTGCGATTATCAACACCGGAAAGCAGCGCAAGATCCGGGTTGTCGGACATGGCACGCATGGCCTTGCCCCACTTGGTTTTCTGCAAGAACGCCCACAACACGCCAACGATCACAAACATTGCGATGATAGTGTAGATCTCACGATCACGGATGCGGATGCCCCAGTAATCATCTGGTCTGACGATACCACGGGTATAGGTTTCTGTATCAACACCCCAGACCACCTGAACAACGGCACGCAACATGAGAGCGATACCTAGTGAGGACATCACCACGATGATCTTTGGACGCTCTGAGAGGTAGTCGTAGAATAGTTTGTCGATGCCGATCGCCATAAACGCGCACACAACCATAGCAACGGGAAGAGCAACCCAAGGGCTTACCCCGAAGATGGTCACCACGCCGAGGGCCGCAAATGCGCCAAGCGTTGCGAGGTCACCATGCGCAAGGTGCGCAAATCTCAAAATACCGAATACCAGCGTGATACCAACTGCGCCCAGAGCGTAAATTGAGCCCAGTACGATCCCCGGCATGAGGTAAAAATTGACGAATTCCATAAATGGCATTGGATTTTCCCTTATTACCCGCCGAGGAACATTTCAGCAACTTCACGATCTGCGAGCAGCTCCTGCCCCGTTCCTTCATGCCGGTTGCTACCAGCTGCAAGAACGTAGCCTTTGTCAGCAAATGCCAATGCTTGCTTGGCGTGCTGCTCTACGAGCAAGATCGAAAGACCTGCATCACGCAGGTTGCGGGTGATCTCAAAAATCTGCTCCATGTATTTTGGAGAGAGACCAGCGGTCGGCTCATCCAGCAAGAGCAATGACGGGTTGAGCATCAATGCACGGCCCATTGCCACCATTTGACGCTGACCGCCTGACAGGTTTCCAGCCAACGCATTGCGGCGTTCTTTGAGATCAGGGAACAGGGTGTAGACCCTTTCCAAGCTTTTAGAAATGTCACCTTTCCGTAGGAAGGCCCCCATTTCGAGATTTTCGTGAATGGTCATCTCACGGAAGATGTTGTTGACCTGAGGGACGTAACAAACACCGTGCTGTACAATACGGTTTGGCTTCCAGCCCGCGATATCTGTTCCATTGACGACAATAGAACCTCCGCGAACCTTCAGAAGGCCAAAGATCGCCTTCATCGCAGTCGATTTGCCAGCTCCATTCGGGCCAACAATTACAACAATTTCCTGCTCGGTCACTTGCATGTCGACACCCTGCAGGATGTCTGCATCGCCATATCCGCCACGAACACCTGTCATGGTGAGGATTGGTTTGCCGGAGTATTCTTGTTGCACGGAGTTCTTTGACATTGGTTGCTCTGCAATTGCTTGAGACGTCATTAGAGTGCAGCCTCCCCAACCGTTTCACCGAGGTAGGCTTCAAGCACCCGCGCATCAGAACGAACGGTCTGGAAATCACCTTCAATCAGAACCGAGCCTTCCGCCATACAGATGACCGGATCGCAGAGCTTCTCGATCATCTCCATATCGTGCTCAATCAGAACGAATGTGTAGCCACGTTCCTGGTTCAGGATTTGGATTTTGTCTTCAAGGCGGCGTAGCAATGTTCTGTTGACACCTGCGGCAGGCTCGTCCAACAGAACAAGCTTTGCATCGGTCATCATTGTACGGCCAAGCTCGAGAAGCTTTTTCTGTCCACCGGACAGATTACCTGCACGCTCATTTACAACATGAGACAGTTCCAGAAACTCCAGTGTCTCTAAAGCTTTCTGGCGTACTTCTTCTTCTTGCTTTTTCACGCTGCCAAAGCTGAGCCAGTTCTGGAATAAGCTCTCACCCTTTTGAGCGGGCGGAACCAACATGAGGTTTTCGAGAGCTGACAGACGATGAAACTCATGCGGGATCTGAAATGTACGTACCAAGCCTTTATGAAACAGCTGATCAGAGCTGAGGCGCGTTACATCTTCTCCCAAAAATTTGATTTTTCCAGCAGTTGGCTGAAGGGCACCGGCAATCAGATTAAACGTTGTGGTTTTACCAGCTCCATTTGGACCGACTAAACCTGTGATTGTGCCCTTTTGAACCGAAAATGAGCAATTATTGACGGCTCTAAACCCGCCGAATTGCTTCGACAGCTGTTCGATTTCCAGCATTATTATCCCCCCAGACTGCAAAGGACTGGCGTTTTATTGTTGTCAAGCACCTACCTAATGCCCTTAGTAGCATGTTATTTCAAGGCAGAAGTCCGCGCCATTTGCAGCCTAATTACTCGATTATCATGGTTCTATCTGGACAAGTTGAGTGAAACTTTCCAGATTCCATCTCCCAACAACCTTCCCATAAGTTGCGAGGAAACAGCTTCAACTGCGCATATATTGCCTGAAACATATAGATAATTCCACTTATATGCGCAGTTTGTAGAGATTTTAGAACAAAATAATTTCATAAATTGATTAATTTTCGCAGCAATCTTACAGATCACTGCGCACCTGCCAAAGTTCTGGAAACAGCACAGTATCCAACATTTTTTTCAGGTACGGTGCCCCTGATGTGCCTCCAGTGCCCATTTTGCTTCCAATAATACGCTCTACGGTTGTAAGGTGATTGAATCGCCACCGACGAAAAAAGTCCTCAAAGTCGATTAACTTCTCCGCGAGATCGTAGAAATGCCAATTATCACGTGGATTGCGATATATTATTTCCCAAGCCTTCTGAACTGACGCATCAGTTGTATATGGCTCGGTGACGTCCCGGTTGAGTACCGCATCGGAGATTTCGAAGCCTGCACGCGCCAAAGCACGCACCATCTGATCATAGATGCCCGGTGCCTCATAAATCTGACGAAGCCATGCTGATACTTCCGGCATATGCTCATGTGGTTTCATCAGAGCCGGGTTTTTGTTACCGACCACAAATTCGATGGCACGGTATTGGTAGCTTTGGAATCCAGATGACTTGCCAAGGCTATCACGAAACGTGGTGTAATCGCTTGGCGTCATGGTGCGTAGAATGTCCCACGCGCTGTTGAGCTGCGCGAAGATCTTGTTGACGCGGGCCATCAGCTTTGAGACCTCGGCAAACTCATCCTCTGCCAAAGCAGTGCAAGCCTCCGACATCTCACGGATCGCCAACTTCATCCAAAGTTCCGCTGTTTGATGCTGAATGATAAACAGCAGTTCATCATGAGCTTCAGTTAGAGGTGCTTGCGCACCCAGTACATCGGAAAGACGAAGGTAATCGCCATAAGACATGTTTTCTTTGAAAGAGAGCTCTGCCCCGTGGTGCTCTAATTTGCGATCAATACTCTCAACCATGCTTATGTAACCTTGCTCTTCTGGTGGTATTCCGGCTTGTCCCAGAGATCTCCTGCAATAATTTCTTCAAGAATCTCAGCAGCTTTAAAGACCTCAGCAAAAGAGAGGTACAGAGGAGCAAACCCGAAGCGGATGATATTTGGTGCGCGGAAGTCCCCAATCACTCCACGATCAATGAGTGCTTGCATGACTGCATAGCCCTGATCATGGCGGAACGAGACTTGTGAGCCGCGCTTAAGTGGATCCGCTGGTGACGCAAGCGCCAGATTAGGGCAGCGGCGTTTGACTTCAGCAATAAACAACTCACTCAACTCAATGGATTTGGCCTGCAATGCCTCCAAAGAGGTTTCATCGAAGACATCCAAAGACGCATCCAGAGCCGTCATAGCAAGAACCTGAGGCGTACCAACGCGCATCTGGTCTGTTTTAGCAGATGGCGTGTATCCCAGATCGAAAGCAAACGGCGCATTGTGTCCCATCCAGCCCGTTAGTGGGTTGCCTGAATGGTTCTGATGCTGGGGTGCCACATAAACAAATGCCGGAGCACCGGGGCCACCATTCAGATACTTGTAGGAGCAACCAACGGCAAAGTCAGCTTTTGCGTCCTTCAGATGAACCGGAAAAGCACCTGCAGAGTGGCATAGATCCCACATCGCCAAAGCGCCAACAGAATGCGCTTTCTCAGTCAATGCTTTCATGTCGTGCTTGCGACCTGTGCGGTAATCCACTTCTGTTAGCATCATGACTGCAACAGTATCATCGAGGGCGGCTTCAACTTCTTCCGGAGCAACCAGACGCAACTCGATGTCACCACCGGTCAGTTCTTTCAGACCTTGCGCCATGTAGAGGTCAGTCGGGAAGTTTCCTGTATCGGAAAGAATAACTTTACGGTCCGGCCGCATCTTGATGGCAGTCGCCAGGACTTTAAAGACATTCAGAGAGGTGCTGTCGGTGCAGATCAAGGTTCCGTCATCAGCTCCAACGAGCTTGGCAATCCGGTTTCCGACTTTGCTTGGCAGATCAATCCAGCCGTGGCAATTCCACCCTTTAATGAGACTTTTGCCCCACTGCTCTTCGACTGCATTGGCTAAAACCGCAGACACATTCTTAGGTAAAGCCCCCAATGAGTTTCCGTCCAGATAGATAATCCCATCAGGAATTGAGAAAAGCTGGCGCAAATGAGCGAGCGGGTCAGCTCCATCTCTTTGCTCAATGCTTACTGCATCCAGTTCCACTATCAGCCCCCTATTATCGTTTTTATGATCACACTCTTTTTGGCATCAAAGCAATACCGAGCTGCGATTCCATTTTTTAATATTTCAAGTTTAAAGTATTTTTAGCAACAGTCTCGCCATGAAGTCTAGGTAAAAAGTATTATCTGGAAATTTCAGAACAAATATTCTAAATATGTAGAAAAGGAAATAAATCTCGCTCAACCGGGCTGCAATCACAGCTATATCTTGCAATAGCGCTGAAAAAATATAAGCAGTACACTAGATAGTCAGGGGCAGACCTAACTTCCTACCACAAACAAAGGAAAGCTCTGCTCACGGCTGAAGATCTGGATCAAACAAAAATGAAACTAGGCCGGATCACTGTTAAGGAAGAAACCCATGAAGAGTGCCCTTAGAAAGACAGAGGCACAAGTCTGGCCAGAACCAAAACGCCAGTTTGCTGCACTGCCTTTCAAAAAGAATAAAAAAGGTAAGCTACAAATTCTTCTGATTACGTCCCGCGAAACCAAGCGTTGGGTTCTCCCTAAAGGCTGGCCAATGAAGGATCTCAGTGGTGGAGAAGCTGCAGAGCAAGAAGCCTTCGAAGAAGCTGGCATTAAAGGTGAGCTGACAGATCAAGCTGCGGGCATCTATCATTACCCTAAACTTCGGGTCACCAAAGAGCCAATCCCTTGCCGCGTGAAGGTTTTTCCGCTGGAAGTGACTGAGATGCTTGAGGACTGGCCAGAAAAGGACGAGCGCACACGGAAATGGTTCTCCGTAAGCGACGCTGTTCATGCTGTAGATGAGCCGGAACTAAAGGCTTTGCTGGCGAACTGGTCGCCAGAGGAAAGCTAGGTAACAGACTGTTTTCTAGGCATGCTCCGCCTTAAAACGACGCTCCAGCCAACGAACACCTTGCGAGACAATCAGGATCAAAACTAGATACTCCAGCACAAGGACGCTGTAGATTTCGAGTGGTCGATATTCTGTGACGACCAGCTCATTTGCACGCCTTGTCAGGTCTTGCAGGCCAATCACGGACACCAAACTCGACATTTTCAGCATATAGACCAGTTGGTTTCCAAGCGGTGGCAGCATGCGGCGGATAGCAAGCGGAAGAATGATAAAGCGAAGCCGCTGGAAATAACTCAGCCCAAGAGAGCGACCCGCTTCGATCTGTCCTTTGTCGACTGACTGTATACCTGCTCTGAAAATTTCAGCCTGAAACGCGCTGTCGGACAGGGCAAGAGCCAGTACACCTGCCCAGAACACGTTGATTGAGATATTCGCGACAACAGGCAAGCCGTAATAAACCCAAAAAATCAGCACCAGACTTGGCACTGAGCGCACCACTTCAACGTAAGTTCTGTTAAACGCAATTCCGTACTTATTGTCTGAAAGCCCCGGCAGAGCGACAAGAAGGCCAACGAACATGGATATTGCGATTGCTGTGAGCGAGATACTGACTGTTTCTTGCAGCCCGGCGATCATGAAACCGAGATTAACTCTTCCTGTCTCAGTGTCTGGTGAGACTACATACCAGCCCCACTGGTCACCAGTGCAGCCCGCCAAAACGAATGCCAATGCGACGAGCACTGCTGCATTTCGGAAATTCAAGGTATCCACCTTCCAAATTTAAGAAGGCTGCCAACGGAAGCAAAACACGTAAGCAGCTCATGTATCTGCCTCAACACAGATAGATTGCCGGACACAAAACCTAGAGTGTCGTGCGCTCTTATACAAATCTTATAGAGACTTACCGCACACAATTAATTGAAGTCGGTTTTCTCTCAAAAACAGCATTGTAGTTATCGCTAAAATGGCTAGGTTTGCATTGGGCCAGATTCCAACTGCGTTTCAAGGAACTCTCATGAAGATGCTACGTTCATTTCTTACTGTAATTTTCGCCGCCGGCACGTTGTTCTCCGGCTCTGCATTTGCGCAATCCGCGCTTAACGAAATTTTGGATTCCGGTGAACTGAGGGTTGGTACAACCGGAGACTGGAACCCAATGTCTGTTCGAGATCCTGCCAGCAATGGATATAAAGGGTATGACATCGACATCATGAACGAGCTTGCAACCGACCTTGGTGTGAAGCTCACCTTTATTCCAACCGATTGGAAAACCTTGGTGAATGGTATCGTTGCAGGCAAGTACAACCTGACTGGCTCTGCTTCAATCTCCCCAAGCCGCATGAAAGTAGCTGGTTACTCCGAAAGCTATATTTCCGTTGAGATCCTGCCGTATACAACCAGCAGCAAAGTTGGTGAGTTCAACAGCTGGGACAGCATCAACCAGAAAGATGTGACGGTAGCAACCACGCTTGGCACTACCTTTGAGAAGCTGAGCAAGGAATGGTTCCCGAATGCGACTATCAAGGTTGTTGAGGCACCTGCTCGTGGTTATCAGGAAGTGCTGTCAGGCCGCGCTGATGTTTTCATCACCTCCAACATTGAAGGTGCTACGCTGAAAGCGAAGTTCAAGCAGATCACCAACGTGCCAGTTTCTGAAAGCAGAAACCCGACCCCGATCGCTATGTTGATGCCGCAGACTGATCAGGTTTGGATCAACTACATCAACAACTGGATCAAGATTAAAAAAATGAATGGTTTCCTTGCTGCGACAGCTCAGAAATGGGGCTTGGCGCAGTAAAAACTGCTCATAAAGCATAAGAAAGGCGCCTCAAATTGGGGCGCCTTTTCTTTTGGGTTCACTGCACGCTTATGCGTCTACCTGAATAAACTTCGCGACCCAATCCTGCATCGCTTTGCGGTTTATATCGATTGACGTCGCTGCATGAGAGAGTGATTGCATAGCTTGCCACCAATGTTGGCATTTAGGCTTCAGCATTAGCTCTCCACCAAACATACCAGCAAGCTGCTGAGCCTGAGAAAACGTTGTGGCAAAGGCTACATCAACCAAAGTAACATGATGACCGATCGCATACGGCTCAGCCTCAATCATGTCCTCCAAACGTTCGAACGCAGCACTCATGTCATTGATCAACTGCTTGTAGATTTCATCCCTCGGCGGTTTTCCGGCTTTGATTGGGGCATAAAATGCACGAACTGATGGCTCAATCCGCGTGTCGTGCAGGCCCATCAATGCTCTGACTTTAGCGCGCTCGACAGGGTGTTCTGGCATTAGCGCTGGAGACGGTGCGGTTTCCTCAAGATACTCAAGGATCGCGTTTGAATCTGACAGAGCAGCTTCACCATCCTTCAGGCCGGGAATTGAACCCGCTGGAACGATCTTCTTATAGGCTGCTGATCCATATCCATCTGGGGGCGGTAGCTCGGCGTAATCCAGATCTTTCATATCCAAAGCAATTCGAACTTTCGCGCAGAATACGGATTCTGGGTAGGCATAAAATTGTATCATTGGATCACCAGATTGTGCTTAGCGGCGGCGCTGCTTTGTGCGCACGCTTGGGAACATGCGGCAAATAAGAGCGCCTAGGAAGGAGGACGCAATACAATTTGTGTTGCACTGCAAACGTGGTGTTTTTAGCAGTCTATGAATTGTTTCGCCACTTCAACCTTTGGGTACGCTGTTTTTGGGCGGCAAACTGCTTCGCCGCCGTAAGTGCTGTCTCCGATAAGCTAGAGTTGTTTAGCGCTGTCCAGATTCACCTTGAAGATCATCAGATCATCCCGACGCTCGACCTCACCTTCCAACGAAATCAGTAGAGCAACCCAATCTTCAACCTCAGCAGTCAAGGGCTCACCATTCTCGTCAGCCAACACGAAGAATTCACTTCCCATAAGGGGGGTAGAAGTCACAAAAACGGGAGGGATACCGCCAATGATGCAGAGATTTGCGCAGGCCTTGTGGGCTAAGCCAACACCCGGACGCATTGCGCCGTTGTAGCATTTGCCATCACAGATCTCGCCAGTTAACCGCCATTTGCCTAAATGCTCTGCTGGTGCTGGTGTAAAATTTTGGACTGGATTTTCTGCAGCGCGAAGAGAGACCTTTCCTCCGACCTGCAACATATCGAGATCACCACGCTTCAGCAAAATGCCGCCAGCATCAACAGGCTGACCATCCAAAGGGCCGGCAAGTTGCTGCATGCCGCGTTTGCCAATACCAGAAATCAGCATGGCATGTGGCTTGTCACGCCCATTTTCTCCTGCAGGAAGCCGGAGTAGAGGGTAAGGTTTTGCATCTACGTAGCCTGTAAACGTTTGATATCCAGCGCCCCAAGCAAAGCGAGCGTCACCCGGGTCCGGAACAGACGAGCCAATACCAAACGCCACGCCTGCTGCTGCGCCAACGAGAATTGCAGAGATTAGGAACAAGAAGCCTTGCAGGCTCTTTGGTGGCTTTTTCGCCCAACCGATAAAGAAGGGATCTGGTTTCTTTTTGGCCATTAGCTTCCCTCTGCCATTATCGGAGAAACAATAGGTTCAACATACGTTCCCGGTGGCAGAGCCTCTACGTTCAGCCACAAACGACCGTTTTCCAATTTGAGCCGATAAGTGGAAATTTTCTCTGTAAATGGAGGTGGAGATTTTCCATCTTCCAAACGGTACTGATAGCCATGCCATGGGCAGGTCACACAGCCATAGACAATCTTACCTTCTCCCAAAGGTCCGTTCTGGTGGGCGCAAACATTGGAGATCGCAGAGAGTTTCTTGCCATTTCTGAAGATCGCGACACGCTCGTCATCGGTAATGGAAATAATTCTCGCCCGCTTATCAGGAACATCTTTTGGATCACCTGCATCCATCCACGTGCCGCTGTCATCCATCGTATTTTGTTGCGTATCAAAGAGATGCTCTTTTCTTGCAGCAAGCAAGTGTAAGGTGGCGACAAGCGCAACAGACGCACCGACTGCAGTGGTCATGAAAGGACCGGCAGCACTCTGCAAAGCACCGAGTGCAACATGGGCAACAACCAGCGCATAAACCAGATAGATCCCCATATGAAGTGTCTTCCAAAGCGTAGGCTTTAGGAAATGGAGCCAGAAATCATGACTTGTAACTGCGAGAATGGTCAGGATCAGAAGGGCAAAGACGCCAAGGATTTCGAAAGGAAAACCCAGAAAGCGGTCGAAGCTGGTATTTACAATGAAGACCGAGACGTAACGATTAATTGGCGAGAATGCATTGTACCAGCCAAGAATGTTGTCGACATGGAAGTAGGCCAGCACGCAAGTGATCACGCCCAGGTGACGGCGGTTATAAAGAAGCGGCAGGAAGCGCTTGTCCAGTCGAGCTAGTGGCCCGATACATAGAATAAATGTGAGTAGGAAGAAGACACAGGTACCAAATGCCTGCGCTTTGTAGATATCCCAATCAATCGGTCTTGTGACTGTCTGGAACATCGGCGCGATGTAGATGTAGATTCCCAGATATGCGCCAACAGTTGCCAAGACGACGGCATCATAGACAAATTTTGTACGGTTCCAGATTACCGGTACATATTTAACACTCACTGGTTTGCCTCCAGAGCCGACTTTGCTGTGTCATCAAGGGGAACAGGCGGCTGTTCGTGCGTTCCTGTTGGACGCATCAAAAGCGCTAGGCCCAAAACGAGAGGAATGAGAATGGCCAGAATGAGCCAAATGGTGCGGTGGGCTTTTCTATAGGCACGTTGCATTACTTCTTGGCCTCCTGCTCTTCGTGGAGTTCTTTTTCTTCTTTATCGAGCAAGATTTTTTCACCGGAGCGTTCCAGCGCAATCCAACGCACAATGACGATTGGCCAAAGCAGGATCAGCCCCGGGATGATTTGCAGGCGGAAAAGAAAAGCTCCACGTGCAGCAAGTTCCACGCGCCCAAGGCCAAAACTGATAAAGGCCAGTGCGACGACAAGGCCAATCACGCAGTAAATTTGTGCAATCAGAATAATACCTTCAGCAACAATCATTTCTGCACCCTACTGATTTTGTGCTGCCGTTGATGGCAGGGAGAATTAGTCATTGGGGCCGTGCCCTGCCCAGTTGATACCAGCAAGCTCCGACATTTCCTTCTTCCAACTTGTAATATCGTCGATAGAGAAATCGGAGATATGCGCATGCCCGCAAGCCCGGGCCATCACCTTCATCAGTTCAACTGAGGCCGTGAAAAACTTCTCCAGGCGCTTTGCAGACTTTTCAACTTCCAGACGCGCGACCAGATGGTCTTTCTGGGTGGCAATACCGACCGGGCAGTTGTTGGTGTGGCATGCTCTCATGGCGATACAGCCGATGGCCTGCATTGGCGCATTCGCCAGGGCTATGGCATCGGCACCCAAGGCCATTGCTTTCACGAAATCTTCCGGTTTGCGAAGACCGCCGGTGATGACAAGCGTCACATCCCGTTGACCACTGCGATCCAGATGACGACGCGCTCTCGCCAACGCCGGAATGGTTGGAACAGAAATGTTATCTCTAAACACGAGCGGCGAAGCACCGGTGCCACCGCCACGCCCATCGAGGATGATGTAATCAACGCCAACTTCCAGAGCTGCATCGATATCTTTCTCGATATGCTGCGCAGACAGCTTGAAACCAATTGGGATACCGCCAGTCTTGTCGCGCACTTCATCTGCAAACTTGCGGAAATCTGCTGGTTTCATCCACTCAGGAAATCTTGCAGGCGAGATAGCGCCCTCTCCCGGAGGTAGTCCCCTCACCGCTGCGATTTTCTCAGTCACTTTCGCAGCTGGGAGATGTCCACCAGTTCCGGTTTTGGCAGCCTGCCCGCCTTTGAAATGGAAGGCCTGAACTTTTTCCAGCTGATCCCAAGAGAAACCAAAACGTGCAGAAGCTAATTCATAAAAGTAGCGTGTGTTTTCTGCTTGCTCTTCTGGGAGCATCCCACCTTCACCAGAACAGATGCCTGTGCCAACGCTCTCTGCTCCGCGAGCAAGTGCAATTTTGGCGGGTTCTGATAGTGCGCCAAAGCTCATGTCTGAGACAAAGAGCGGGATTTTCAGGTGTAACGGCTTCTGGGCCTTGGGGCCGATAACAATATCAGTTCCAACGGGTTCTTCATCCAACCGCGGCGGCTTTTGCAACTGCGCTGTCAGTATCTGAATGTCTTCCCATTGAGGTAGTTCTGTTGTCGGCACTCCCATAGCTTCAATTGCGCCATGATGGCCCGTCTGCTTCAGCCCTGCCCGAGCGTATGTCTGAATCAGCTTGTTATGAGGTTCTTCTTCCGTACCATGAAAGTCCGCATACTCACCCAGATAGGCTTTGCGGAAATAGGGCTGCGGATTGTCCTTAGCCCATGCCTTCACTTCATCTTCATCAACATAGATGTTGCCGTCTTCAACGAAATGCGTGAATTTTCGCAGGCACTCTTTGTTGTCATAGGCGCTGACGCCGGAGTTCAGACGATAATCCCACTGGTGCAGTCCGCAAATCAGATTGCGACCCCTGACATATCCATCAGAAAGCAATGCACCGCGATGGAGGCAACGACCGTAGAGGACGGAGATGTCCTCATCGAACCTTACGACAACGAGATCTACCTCGCTAACAAGTGCATGAGCAGGCTTACGATCTTCAAGTTCATCTAATGCAGCAACTTGCACTTTACGCATTAAGCAGATTCCTTACGCTTTGCAGCCCAACAGCTGTTTGAGTGCATTTCAAAATTCAGATCGCCAAGCTATTCTACGTACTTACCCATATCTGTTCTATTTAGCACAGCTGCAGAGTACATGTCCGAAACATCCCGGCACATCAAAGTCGTAAGCTGAGAGTGACTTAGAATAACTGCATATGACCTTACCCAAAGTTAGTATCGGACTTGCAAGAGACCATTACTGTTACGGGTAAAATGCATCTCAATCTGTTGCAGCTTCTCCCCCCGGATTACGTAGATAACATCCTAAAAACTTCAGTAATGACGGGATAGTAACGTTTAAACAAAGAAGCGTCAGTCTATCAAAATACACAGTGAGAAACACATGGGGAGTAGATGGCAAACCTTGGAAGGAAGCCAGCTCTCTGCAAGCCATAAAGAATAAGAGGACAAGGAAAGTAGCAGGCAATTAATGTTTGAACCCAAGCATTTCCACGCTTACTCTCGCTGCAAATCATCCGTGTCTATGAGAGATATCCATGAAGATTGCAGCTGTTACCATCTCCGATCGCGCCAGTGATGGAACTTACGAAGACAAAAGTGGCCCAGCTATTCTCGCATACCTTGAAGAAGCTGTGACCAGTCCCTGGGAACCCATCCATAAGATCATTCCGGATGGAATTGAAAGCATCAGCACTACTTTGAAGCAATTGGCTGATGAAGATGGTATCGACCTCATCCTTACAACAGGCGGAACAGGCCCCTCTCCTCGCGATCTGACTCCGGAAGCTATGGAGCTCGTTATGGAGAAAGAGCTTCGCGGGTTTGGTGAACTGATGCGTCAGTTGTCGCTGAAAGAAGTGCCGACAGCAATTCTTTCACGTCAGACAGCTGGCATTCGGGGCAAAAGCCTCATCATCAACTTGCCGGGTAAACCAGCCAGCATCAAAACCTGCCTTGATGCAGTGTTTCAGGCGGTGCCGTACTGTCTTGATCTGATCGGTGCAGGGCGTATTGAAACGGACCCAGATGTGATTGTGGCGTTCCGCCCAAAAGCGAAGTAAGCGCGTTATTCCGGCACCCACGTTGAGTGAATTTCCTGGGCTTCTTGTCTACCTTTGGCAGGTCTTGCTTCATCAACCTTACCAAGAGAGATAAAGCACAGGAATTCCTCGTTTTCGGAGAGACCCAACCCTTTATGGAAGGCAGAGGAACGCGCACTGTCACCACTGGTAATCCGGGATGCATACCCCATTGCGTGAGCTACAAGCACCATGTTTTGCAAAGCTGTTCCCGCTGAGAGCATTTGCTCATATTGGGGAATACGGGTCTCATCCGAACCGTGAAAACATCCGATTAAAACCAGAAGTACAGGCCCTTTATGCGCTTTTTCCCTTGCACGGGTAAGCGCTTCTTCGGTTGGGTCATCTTTTATTTCTTCAACGGCTTTTACAAACAGATCTCCCAGATCATTGCGTGCGTCTGTCGGGATCTCCAAAATTCGGAATGGATGTAGATGCCCGTGATCAGGAGCAGCTGCAGCGGCCTCAATTATCAGCTTCATCTCTTCTCTATTCGGCCCGGGAGCTTTCATGAGCTTAAGAGATGCAGATGTACGCGAGCGAATGGTCTCGACCAGTTGCTGAGCATTCATGATAACGCCTTTCGCCTTTAACTGTTTATAGAACCGATGAAATTCGCTCTCATATTACCCAGAAGTGTTGTCTGCCTACAAGGAGATACGCAACACGCCTGCACTATAACGGGAGCATCTCTCGGCTAGAGTATCTGGACAAACATGCGATTTACCTTAAGGTAAACCAATATTTCTGGGTCGGTGACTACAAACATATTGAGCGTGTATTATGGGTATCTCTTATTTAAAGGTTGGTTTAGGTGCCGTTGTGATTATTGCAGCAGCTGGATACGGTATTATTCGATCTGGCTACGTTGCCCAGTATGTTGATCAATCCCAAAATCACGTTGTCGAACACGCTTCCTATCCCATCAGTGCAGATGCACAGGCTTTACACGATAAGCTACGCATTGCGGACCTTCACAATGATGTTTTGCTTTGGGGCCGGAACATATCGCAGGAATCTTCGATCGGTCACTCAGACCTGCCGCGCTTCAAAAAGGGTAATGTTGGTGTACAAATCTTCACCAGCGTCACCAAGTCCCCCCGTGGACAAAACTACAAGAAGAACTCAGCCGAGGCCTTTGACAACATCACTCTGCTAGGTTGGCTGCAAAGCTGGCCTTCTAGCGCACTGAATAAGCTTTCTGAGCGTGCGCTGTTGCAGGCGCAGCGCCTATACGATCTAGAGCAGAAACATCCAGACGAAATTACTGTTGTCCACAATAGAGAACAACTGGAAGCTGTCCTCACAGCCAGAGCCCAAGGCTCCAAAATCATTGCCGGGGTCTTAGGCACAGAAGGTGGGCACGCACTGGATGGTGATATCAAGAACGTAGATCGGCTTTATGAGGGCGGATTGCGGTTGATGGGCCTCCAGCACTTCTTCGACAATAAACTGGGTGGCTCTCTCCATGGCCAATCCAAGGCAGGTCTCACGGACTTTGGCAAGGACGTGGTACGGCTTATGGAGAAGAAGGAGATGATTGTTGACGTTGCTCACTCCTCTCCAGCGGTGGTTGAAGATGTGCTGGCAATGGCGACACGACCGATCGTCGTTTCTCACACAGGTGTGAGGGGGATTTGTGACACGCCTCGCAATCTCACAGATGATCAAGTCAGGAAGATTTCAGCAAAAGGCGGGTTGATTGGTATCGGTTTTTGGGATGCAGCAGCTTGCGACATCAGCCCAAAGGGCGTTGCAGCTTCAATTGATTATGCTGTTTCAATTGCTGGTATCGACCATGTGGTGCTGGGATCTGACTTCGATGGTTCTGTTACAACTGCCTTCGATACATCTGAATATGCGGTTCTGACACAGGAACTTTTGAAAAAGGGCTTCACAGAAAAACAGATCGCAGCTGTGATGGGCGAAAACATCATCAGGTTTTTGCTGGAAAATCTTCCACAAGGGCAGAGCGAAGAAGAAACTCTCGCTTCAAGCAATTGAATGCTCAAAGAGTTTAATAAGCACAATTCATCTATCAGATGAAGCAGTTAAATTTTAAGAGAGAGAAGATTGGCGCACCGGGGAGGATTCGAACCCCCGACCCCCAGATTCGTAGTCTGGTGCTCTATCCAGCTGAGCTACCGGTGCGCTGTTTCTTGCGAACAAGAATTATGTATCGGCCTAGTGCTATCTAAACCACCCACTCTTAAGAGAAGAGTAAATGGCGCACCGGGGAGGATTCGAACCCCCGACCCCCAGATTCGTAGTCTGGTGCTCTATCCAGCTGAGCTACCGGTGCAGGCCGCGTTCCCTGCGGAACGGGGGTCTATGTAGCCGCCTTACTGGACCTTGGCAAGCGCTTTAGAGAAGTTTTTTAAAGTGATTTTGCGTTTTGGGGATAACAATTTCTGACTATCAGAACAAAGACGTAGGGCATTGCAGCCTAAACGTGAGAAAAGCTGCACTTGCACAGTACAGCTTTTCCAGAGATTAGCCCTTGCTGCGGTCAGCAGGGAATAGTCTCGTAATTTTTTCAGTCGCTTGTGCCCCATGCCGGTATGGCAGCTGGATTTTGAAACAAGCCCCGGTCGTCACATCTTTCTCCAATGTGATCTTACCACCGTGCGCCACAACGATCTCTGCTGCAATCGCCAGACCCAATCCTGTTCCGCCAACTTTGCCGGATGTCTGGAAGGCTTTGAACAACCCCTCCTGAGCTTTTGCAGGGATGCCTGGTCCCGTATCAGAGACATAGATAGACAGCATGTCATCTTTTACCTCTGAATGGATCTCAATCCTGCAAACAACACCAGACGCGCCTTTGGACGCTTCCATCGCTTGCACCGAGTTCCGGCAGAGGTTGAGCAGTACGCGGAATATTTGCTCAGGATCTGCTTCCAGCTCCTGCGTCTCCGGTACGTTGACATGCATCTCTATGCCATCAGCATATCTGGACAGGCCAAGAACCTCCTCCACATCGCGTAGAACCGATGCAAGGCGGATGACACGTAGCTCAGGAGCAGCTTCCTGTGCCTTGCCGTAGGACAGCACTGCACTGGTGTAGGCGGCCGCTCGGTCAAGCGTCGCAAGAATCTTGGGTGCAACACGTTGTACGGTCGGGTCCGGCAATAACTCCAGCCTTTCAAGGAACAACTGTGCTGATGCCAGCAAATTCCGCATGTCATGATTGATCTTGGAAACAGCTAGTCCCAACGCTGCCATACGGCGTTGCTGGTTCAATGTCTGGTTCAGAGACTTCTGCATGGACTGCAGCTGCATTTCAGCCTCACCCAGCTCATCCGTACGTCCGCTTGGCTTGATAATCTCCCGAGCGTTCTCAGGGGATTCAGCAAACCGCATCATGGAGCCAGTGAGCCGCTGCAAAGGACGCAACAGCAATGACCGAATGGACAGGTAAACGAGCGCGGCTGTCAGGCATGAGATGAGGAGAGATAACTGCAGAATGTTCAGAGCATACTTCTGCAAATCGTCTCGCAGCAAAGATGCTGGGAAGACCATATCCACTCTACCGCCTGAGCGCATATCAATATCGCCGATGACGCGTATCTGGCCGGTTCGCGTTCCAGTCAGAAACTGAAGGCTGCATCCGATCGCATCCCAGGGAGAATCTTGTGTCATGTCAATCGTTTTGGTGACGTTCATTTCTGAACTCTCCATAGCGATCAAATTACGACGTTCTCCAAAGGCAAGAGAGATGGCCTGAGCGCCCGTTGCTTCCAGTAGTTTGTGCTGGACCTGCGGAGACAGTGTCTCACTTTCTGACAACAATGTCGCAGCAACACCGCCGACTGCCAAACGGTCACTTAGCCAAGTGTTACGATAATTTGCAATTGAAGGTACGAAAATAAGAATTTCGCTGAGCATGACAAACGAGATCGTCAACATCAGGAGTTTGCCAGAGAGTCCCATGCCCCCGCGAAATAATCTGCGGTGTTTGCCTTTCGGAGTACCATCCGAGTTCAATTTTTTCGGTGTGACCTCTGTATCAGAGGTCACTCTCCCATTATTTTGAGCCATCCACCTACCTGATGAGTTGGTACACAATGATCGTGCAGCGCAGATTGTTGTTACGCGCTATGCCTTACTCATTTTTAGCAGATGACGTGTGTCAAGCAACACACTTCTCTCACAGCTGATCACAACTGCGTCATCCAAGCTTTCTCAGAAGCGCCAGAATTCTGCGGACCCATGGATTTTTGGGGGCATCCGCATAATACGTAAGTGCAGCCCTACGAATTGCTTCATTTAGTGTCGGGTACGGGAGGACCACTCCTAAGAGAGCGCCGACCTTCAACTTTTGAGAGATCATCAAAGCCAGCAGACCAATCTGTTCACCAGCGCCTGGGCCCACAATAGATGCTCCAACGAGCTGTCCTTTTCCGTTAGTCAGGAGCTTAACCTGGCCCTTACCTTTGCCTTCAGCAAGCGCTCTGTCGTTTCCGGAAAACTCTGCGGTCAAGATTTTCAGTTTATCGCCCAGCTGTTCGCGTGCTTGCTGCTCTGAAAGACCGACCTGCCCAATCTCAGGCTCAGTGTAGGTCACTGCAGGCATTGTTATGTTGTTATGGTTGACTGGCATCCGGAACAGGATTGAACGAATGACGAGTGACGCATGTGCGCCTGCTGCGTGTGTGAACTGCGGTCCACCGGCGACATCACCGATCGCATATACTTTACGGTTTGTGGTGCGTAGCCCGTCATCTGCTTTGATGCCTTTGCGGCTATACTCAATACCAGCGGCTTCCAAACCAAGAGAAGAGACGTTCGGGGAACGACCTGCCGCGATCAGCAGATGTGTGCCTTCAATGGTTCCTTCTGCTTCATCATCAACTTTAATAGCGACTTTTACGCCAGTGTCAGTGCGTTCAACACTGTTGACCTTGGTGTTTGCAAGGATCTCAACACCTTCGGACTCCATTTTCTGGATAACTTGAGCTGCATGAGCAGGATCGGTCACCGCCAGTGGACGTAGCGCTTCGATGACTGTGACACGGCTTCCCAAACGACGGTGAGCCTGTGCCATCTCCATGCCGATTGGCCCTGCGCCAATAATGATCAGGTGCTCTGGGCGTTCTTTCAGTTCAAACAGGTTTTCGTTGGTCAGGTACGGTATGTTTTCAATACCAGGGATCGGAGGGACCGCAGCGCTGGAGCCCGTGGCAATGACAAAGCGGCGTGCTTTGATGGCCTGCTCACCGACTTTGACGGTATCTGCGGAAGTAAACTCACCTGCGCCCTGAATGACGTGCACACCCAAGCCTTCGAAGCGTTCAACAGAGTCATGTGGAGCTATGGTGGCGATAACATCATGAACGTGATCATTCACCTTAGAGAAATCAATCTCAGGCTCTTGAGCACCAACGCCAAACTTTTCTGAGGACCGAAAGGTAGCGGCAGCTTTACCAGCTGCGATAATTGCTTTGGATGGGACGCAGCCATAATTCAGACAGTCGCCACCCATCTTACCCTTTTCAATCAGGACAACATCCACGCCAAAGGCTGCTGCAGCTGCCGCGACTGAGAGGCCGCCCGAGCCAGCGCCAATAACACAGATATCCGGGGTCAATGTTTTTGCATTATTGTTATTTGTCATCGAGAAAGTCCGTCATTTCGAAATTGATCTGGTCTGAGATTTATTTGCCGCGAAAACGCTGAACAATCGGCGGAATGAGCGCTACCAAACCTAGCGCTGCAAATGCCCAAATCAGCTCAGGCGTAATGAGTGCGGAAATCTCCACTTCACATGTACCAGCAGCCGAACAACCCGGATTTGCCTGCTCTTGCGCCAGGATCACACTATCCAGACCAGCCCCAACGAAGGCATAGGCGAAAGTGCCTGGAATGATACCGACGAATGTTGCGATCAGATATGTGCTCAACGGAACATGGAACAACGCAGGCGCAATGTTGACGAGCCAGAACGGAAACACTGGGGTGAGACGCAGAAAGAGTAGGTAACTGAACGCGTTCTTACGGAAACCCTCTGACATTTTATCGAGGAACGGCCCTGCTCTTGCTTTGAGCGTTGCACCAACCGAAGTTTTTGCAGCGATGAACAACAGTGCGGCACCAATTGTTGCTGCCAGAACGGTGAGCAAACCACCGAAGAACCAACCGAACAAAAAACCGCCTGCGATTGTAAGCAGGGATGCACCCGGGAAAGACAGAGCAACCGCAAGTGTGTACACGACGAAATAGATCAGCGGGGTCAGGATTGGGTATTCGGCCAGATAGCCAGAAAGCAGTTGCTGATTTTTGATCAGGTTGCTGATTGTGATTTGCTGATGCCAGCCTTGAGAGATGCCATAGGCGGACACGGCAAGGATAACAAAGAGTAGTCCCCAGCGTTTGATGAAGCCCAAAGCTCCCTCGGCTGGTGACTTGTTATCATTGTGTTCCGTGATTCCCATGTGCTTTTCCTTAGATGGTTTCAACGTTCAGACCTGAAAAGAACCGAAACCTCAGTGTTCTTGCCTAGTCTAGACTGAATAGGTTACTATGTTTTTTGCAGGCTCAATCGCCTAATGAATTGATGTCTTACAATTTTCATACAATCAGAAAGACCTCCGGTGTTATCACAGGTTCGTGCGTTACCCGTAGTTTCACTCTGTTTTGAATGAGGGGTAACGGCTCTACACGAGGCTGTGAGACAATAAAGAGTCAGGATATCGTAGATTCCGGCACAGCAATTATTGACTTGAAGCACGCACACTAATATAAGCGCCGACGAATAGGAGTGCGGATCCCCTGCGCAAAGTCCTGCAACTTGAATAAAGTCGCGGTGACTTCGGGGAGAAGACGCACAATCCAAATTAACGTTTAAGTTGGAGCCAACGGCTCTGCTAGGGTAATAAAATGAAGCGTACTTTCCAACCGAGCAACCTTGTTCGCAAGCGTCGCCACGGCTTCCGGGCACGTATGGCAACTAAAAATGGCCGCCAGGTACTGGCACGTCGTCGTTCTAAAGGCCGTAAGCGTCTTAGCGCTTAATCGCGACGTTGCGCGGCGGCATTCACTTCATATCCATTGAACAAAAGTTCCGCCGCAAAAACATGAAAACACTCAAAAAGCGCTCCGAGTTTCTTACCGTCGCAAAAGGCGGAAGGACAGCTCGGCGCGCTTTTGTGCTTCAAGCGGCTAAAACCCGCAGTGATGGCGACCCTCGAATGGGTTATACGGTCACCAA
Source organism: Pseudovibrio sp. W74 (assembly GCF_001623085.1). NCBI lineage: Bacteria > Pseudomonadati > Pseudomonadota > Alphaproteobacteria > Hyphomicrobiales > Stappiaceae > Pseudovibrio > Pseudovibrio sp. W74. The sequence goes on along the minus strand of NZ_LMCJ01000013.1, from coordinate 191,132 downwards.
GAAAACCGGAAACTCTGTTGAGCGCAGTCGAATAAAGCGCCGACTTCGAGCCGCTGTTGCCTTTCTTGATTTGGATATCGCCCAGATAGGCGCCGACTATGTTCTGGTTGGCAGGAGAGCTGCACTTTCACAACCTTTCGAAGATCTTCTGAAAGACCTCAAAGGCAGTGTAAGAAATGCGTTCAAGCCTCGTAAACCTCGCCCTATCCGATCAAAACCGAACTCGCTGGCAAATTCTAAACCTCCACATGATAAAGTTGAGGCCAACTGACCAGTGATGACTATTTATTCCACCCTTTTGAAAATGAGTGATCCAGTCGATGAACGATAATCGCAATATGATCGTAGCGATCGTAATGTCGCTGGTTGTGCTATTGGGCTGGCAATATTTTATTGCCGGACCACAGTTAGAAGCTCAGCAGGAAGCGCAACAGGCGCAGCTGGCAGACGATGCACAACAAGCCGGTTCCAGCTCACCCGTTGCACTGCCTGAAGGTGCATCCGGTCAAGTGGCTGCTCCTGGCACCGATAGCGGGACCGCGGCGCAATCATTCGTCAGTCGCGCACAAGCACTGGCTGCATCTCCTCGCCTGACCATTGACACCCCTAGCCTCTCCGGCTCTGTCAATTTGCAAGGCGCGAAGCTGGATGACCTTCGCCTGAATGACTACCGTCAGACACAGGCCAAGGACAGTGAAACTGTTGTTCTTTTCTCGCCGAAAGGCAGCCCAGAGCCATACTACGCTGAGCATGGTTGGGTTGCGGATCCAGGTGCACAGGTTAAGCTTCCGAATGCTGAAACTGTCTGGACTGCAGAGACTTCTGGTAACCTGACACCGTCTTCCCCTATCGTTCTGAGCTGGGACAATGGCGAAGGGCTGGTGTTCAAGCGCACTTTCTCCGTCGACGAGAACTACATGTTCACTGTTGACCAGGAAGTGCAGAACAGCACTGGCCAGAACGTTCAGCTTTATCCTTATGGTTTGATTGCGCGTAACGGCGAGCCAGAAACCGCTGGCTTCTTCGTACTGCATGAAGGTCTTATCGGCGTTATCGGCGAAGAAGGCCTCCAGGAAATCAACTATTCTGACCTGATTGAGGATGGAAGCATTCGCCCAGGTCGCGCTAACACGGGTTGGCTCGGCTTTACTGATAAGTACTGGGCTGCAACACTGATCCCAACTCCGGGCACTGAGTTCCAGCCAAACTTCTCCTACAACGCCCGCACTCAGAACTTCCAGAGTGACTATCTTGGTGACGCGGTTCAGATAGCTGATGGCACTAAAATCACCAGCTCATCACTGCTCTATGCAGGTGCAAAAGTTACCAAGCTGATCGAAGGCTATCAGGCATCCTACAACATCGAAAGCTTCGATCTCATGATCGACTGGGGTTGGTTCTACTTCCTGACCAAGCCGATGTTCTGGGCAATTGACTGGCTCTATTCTCTGGTTGGCAACTTCGGTGTCGCTATCCTGCTTGTGACCGTTATTGTGAAGGCCCTGTTCTTCCCGCTGGCAAACAAGTCCTACGTCTCCATGAGTAAAATGAAGCTCGTGCAGCCGCAGATGACTGAGATCCGCGAGAAGTTCAAGGACGACAAGCAGAAACAGCAGCAAGCCATGATGGAGCTGTACAAGAAGGAAAAGATCAACCCATTGGCAGGGTGTTTGCCGATGGTCATTCAGATCCCCGTCTTCTTCTCGCTCTATAAGGTTCTGTTCGTTACCATCGAGATGCGTCATGCGCCATTCTTCGGATGGATTCAGGATCTTTCTGCTCCAGACCCAACCACAGTCTTCAATCTGTTCGGCCTGATCCCATGGGATCCGCCAAGCTTCCTGATGATTGGTGTCTGGCCTCTGATCATGGGTGTAACCATGTTCCTGCAGATGAAGATGAACCCAGCACCAGCTGAGCCTGCACAGCAGATGATCTTCAACTGGATGCCTGTTCTGTTCACCTTCATGCTGGCAACCTTCCCAGCTGGTCTCGTGATCTACTGGGCATGGAACAACACTCTTTCTGTTGCACAGCAGGGAATCATCATGCGTCGTCAGGGCGTGAAACTTGAGCTCTTTGATAACTTGAAGAGCATGTTCAAGCGCAAGCCTAAGGAAGAAAGCAAGTAAGCTTTCCTCTTTGAATAAGACTTCGAAAACGCGGCCTCAGGGTCGCGTTTTTTGTTTGGGGTTAACACCTTTTGTGGTGAAGCTTCACCGTAGCAAACATTAAGGCTGCGCTTTGGAAAACAGCACTCGACCAAATCGAGATTGCAGGTTAAAAGGCAGGGCATGAGCTCAGAAAAAGAATATTCAGCAGAACAACTGGAGGCGGGACGCCTTCTGTTTGCGCGTCCTTGGGATTTTATTACCAGTGTGAAAGAGATGCATCAGCTTCCTGAGCTGGATGGTATCGAGATCGCGTTTGCCGGTCGTTCCAACGTTGGTAAGTCCAGCCTGATCAACAAGCTCACCGGTAAGAAAACGTTGGCTCGTACATCCAACACACCTGGCCGGACCCAGATGCTGAACTTCTTTGGAGCAGAGCACTCCATCCTCAAGATTGTCGATATGCCGGGCTACGGGTACGCTGAAGCACCAAAAGGCATGGTCGATGCGTGGACATCACTTATTTTTGACTACCTACGTGGTCGAAGCACCTTGCGCCGTGTGTTCTCTTTGATCGACTCACGTCACGGCATCAAAAAGAACGATCTTGATGCCATGTCGATTCTGGACAAGTCCGCTGTGCCTTATCAGGTCGTGCTCACCAAGGCAGATAAACTGAAGCCAGGGCAACTGCAGCGCATGAAAGACGATACGCTGAAAGTACTCGCGAAACGTCCTGCTGCACATCCGGAAGTCATTGCCACCTCTTCAGAAAAAGGCAACGGTCTGGATGAATTGCGCGCAGAGATTGCGCAGCTGGTCAGTTACGGCTAATCAATTGCAGGTGCAGGGCTCATATTTCCCTGCGCCTTCCCCTTTCGGACAGCGGCTGCACAAACATATCCAGAACCCCTTGTCCATCCTGCAATTTGCAGAATTCCCCTTGTTCTCACGTTTTGCTGCCTTTTCCCCAGCCCGCCTTAACCTTTTCTTGACCTTGGGTCAATTTACCCCCCGAATATAGACAGGCCGTCGTCGAAGGGGAGGTCGTCGAATGTCTGGAAGAGACAAACAAGATTACAATCACAGTGCCAAAATCAGTCAAAGGGGGTGATGTATGTGTGCAACTCCGTCCCTCCGTCACCATTGGGCTCTTGTACCTGAGCATTCCATTACCAATGCGTTGACCTATGTGTGGCGTTTCATTCATGCGCTACCGACGTTGCTGTTGGCAGGGCTGAATTTGAAGAAGTGGTACAAGGCACGCCAGTTTGGGCCTACCCCACTGGAGCGTTCACTAATTTCTGCCTACCTCCGTGATGAGTTCGTGCTGCATTATCAGCCAATCGTCCGTGTGACAGATCGTAAGCTCGTTGGGGCTGAGGCTTTGATCAGGTGGGAGCACCCTGAGAGTGGATTGTTGCCCCCTTCCCGTTTCATCACAACCCTGTGCCGCAGTTGCCTTGGAAAGGACGTCGGTTACTGGGTTATCCGTGAGGCCTGCAAAGCACGCAGTGGATGGAGTAATCTTGTTGACCCTAGTTTCAAGATCTCCGTGAACATTTGCGGCAGGATGTTTGTTGATCAATACATCGTCTCCCGCATTCAAAAGATTTTACAGGACACTGGGACCCCCGGGCATTTCTTAGAGCTTGAAGTTACAGAACGGATTGATCTGGACAGAGCACCACATGCTATGGAGAACATGCGGAAGCTGCAGGAGATAGGTATCTCAGTGGCCTTTGATGACTTCGGCACTGGCTTTGCCTCTATGAAGCACTTGTTGGATTGCCCTGTTGACCGGATCAAGATCGACCGCAGTTTCCTATCTGGAGTGCCAACCTCTGCTGTTCACAGCACCGCTTGCGCTCATCTGATTGAACTGGCTCATTTGCTAGACATGGAAGTGACGGCTGAAGGTGTTGAGACGGAAGAGCAGATGCACTTGCTGGAAAGCAGCGGCTGCACCAATGCTCAGGGCTTTTTGTTCTCCCCTCCAGCGGGTGAAGACGGTTTTGCAGATTATTTGCGCGAGAGGCATTAGACAATTTCCTCGATTACTTGAGTAAATCCACGCAGGTGGGGATGACTGAACATTTGTGACGTGTTCATAATGCGGCTATATACTTCACACGCAGTCCGTATGATTTGCGTATCAGTCCTTTGTCTTCTCCAGGTGTACAAATCGCTATGAGTTTCTCGGAATCCAGTAATCGTGCGCACGTCATTGCCCAAGCTCTCCCTTATATGCAGCGCTATGATGACCGACGTGTTGTTGTAAAATACGGCGGCAATGCCATGGGAGATGACTCCCTTTCCCGCGCCTTTGCCCGAGATATCACTCTGTTGCGCCAGTCTGGTGTTCATCCGGTTGTTGTTCACGGTGGTGGTCCTCAGATTGGTTCTATGCTTGATCGTCTCAACATCAAGAGCGAGTTTAAAGGCGGCCTTCGTGTGACGGATCAGGCGACCGTTGAGGTTGTCGAAATGGTGCTGGCCGGCTCCATCAACAAAAGCATTGTGGCAGACATCAACCGCGAAGGTGGGCGTGCTGTTGGTCTTTGTGGCAAAGACGGTGACATGGTCACTGCACGTAAATTGCACCGCAAGCACCGTGATCCGGATTCCAAGATCGAAGAGGTTCTGGACCTTGGGTTTGTTGGCGAGCCCGAAGCAGTCAACGCTAAGGTGCTTGAGCTGATCCTTGAACGTGACCTCATTCCTGTTGTTGCTCCTGTTGCGCCGGGTCGTGATGGTGCGACTTACAACATCAATGCAGATACCTTTGCTGGTGCGATTGCGGGCTCTTTGAACGCCAAACGTCTGTTGTTCCTTACCGACGTTCCGGGTGTTCTGGACAAAGACGGCAAGCTTATCAAGCAGCTGACCCGTGCCGGTGCCCGGGCTCTTATTGAGGATGGTACAATCTCCGGCGGCATGATCCCGAAGGTTGAGACCTGTCTCGAGGCCCTTGAACAGGGCGTTGAAGGCGTTGTTATTGTTGACGGAAAAGTCGCCCACGCCGTTCTTCTGGAACTCTTCACCGACCACGGTGCTGGTACTCTGATCGTACCTTGATAATTGATACAGGGAGGCGAAAGACGCTCGCCTCTCTTGCTATCCTTATTCTTTCCTGTTTTGCTTGGTATCAAACAACACTTATCGGCATAGCTGATAACTGAACGGATAAGCATGACCAATTCCCCATTTGCCAGCGTTGAAAGCTGGGTTTTTGATCTGGATAATACTCTCTACCCTCACCATTCAAATCTGTTTGATCAAATCGATCAGCGGATGTCTGAGTTTGTACAAAAGCTCACCGGAAAACCGGCTGAGCAGGCGAGAGAGTTACAGATCTCCTATTACAAAGAGTATGGAACCACGCTTCGTGGTTTGATGCTTGAACATCACATTGAGCCCGATGAGTTCCTTGAGTACGTGCATGACATTGACCACTCTGTGCTGGACCCAAATCCTCAGCTTGCAGATGCGATCAACCAACTGCCGGGCAAGTGCTACATCCTGACGAACGGAACGCGGAAACACGCGGAATCTGTTGCCAATCGTCTGGGTATCACACAGCACTTCGAAGACATCTTCGGGATTATGGAAGCAGATTTAGTTCCAAAACCTGCTGAAGCAACCTATCAGCGTTTTTTGGAGAAAAACGGTATTCTTCCGCAGAAAGCAGCCATGTTTGAGGACCTTTCGCGCAATCTGGTTGTTCCAAACTCTCTTGGCATGCGCACTGTTCTTGTCATTCCGGACGGAACACGTGAGGTTTTCCGCGAAGATTGGGAGCTTTCGAGCGGCAGCGAGCCTCACGTGGATTTCGTGACCGATCATCTGGACGGTTTCCTCTATAATATCCTAGGGGAACTCAAGAATTAGAGCCATTCCATCAAAACACGAAGGTGCCCCGGTTTCGCATCTCAAACTCCTGTAGGGGCAGTTTCGGCTAAAAATTGCAATTTTTGCGCATAATAAGGCGCAAAGAGAAAAAATATCACGATCGTCTAGACGAATGCCTTTTTTCCCTTTATTGAGATTAATTCAAGAACTCATAAGGAAGGGCATTCGTCATGGTTTCACTGCGCGCGCTACACGCATTTTCACTGTTGGCCAAACACGGCCGAGCAGCTCGTGCCGCAGAGGATCTTGGCGTTACACCATCAGCCCTGACGCACCTGCTCCGATCATTGGAAAATGAGCTTGGCGCCGCGCTGGTTATTCGTGATGGCCGCGGACTTGCCCTGACTGAAGAAGGGCAGCGCCTGTCCTCCAATCTTGGCAACTCGTTTGACCAAATCGAGCACGCTGTTGAAGCCTTCCGGCGCAGAAGCCGGACTGAGTTGCGCATTTCTACCCTTTCTACAGTTGCAACACGCTGGCTTATTCCGCGGTTGCCAGACTTTCAGGATAAGCATCCGGATATTGAGCTGCTGATCTCGACGAGTATGCGCGTCGTGGACCTTGACCGAGAGTCCTATGATTGCGCAATCCGATTGGGGGATGGGGCCTGGCCGCATGTTGAACGGCATCAACTCTGGCAGGAAGATCTGGTCGTTGCGTTTGCTCCTCAGTTGAGTAACGGCGATCCGAACCCTGACATCAAGCTGCTTGATAAGCTGAAATTGCTGCATACCTCCTCCAGACGTGAAGACTGGCCGCGTTGGTTGAATGGCACTGGCCTGCCTCATCCGGACCAGACCTCTGGTGCGATGTTTGAAAGCCGGAACATGGCTATTCAGGCCGCTGTTGCAGGCATGGGTGCTATTGCGATTGATACCCGCTTTGTTGAACAGGAAGTGGCTGCAGGTCATCTGGTGGTTCCGGACTGGCCGCGCCTTTCTCTGGAAAGCGGCTATTGGTTTGTACGTAATGCGAACCGTCCTTTGACCCGTCCGGTATCTTCCTTCCACAAATGGCTGATGGAACAATCCCAGCAACCATTCAAGGCACATGAAGCAACCTAAATTGATACATGAGACAACCGGAAGTCTGAGAGTATTGACTTCTGGTTGGGGCTTGCGTACCCCTCGGTAGCTCTAATTCGAAACCCATTAATTATGAGAGTCTGCCGCCAATGAGCCAGATTGATCTTGCTGCCCTTGAGGCCACCATCAACGCTGCATTTGATGACCGTGACAACATCAGCACTGACACCACAGGTGACGTGCGTGATGCAGTAAACACCGCACTGAACCTTATGGATCACGGCAAGCTGCGCGTTGCGGAAAAATCCTCTGGCGACTGGATTGTTAATCAGTGGGCCAAGAAAGCTGTTCTGCTTTCTTTCCGCCTGAACCCAATGCAGATCATCAAAGGCGGTCCGGACGAGGCTCCCTGGTGGGATAAAGTTCCTTCCAAGTTTGATGGCTGGGGCGCGATCGACTTTGAAGAAGCTGGCTTCCGCGCTGTTCCAGGTTCCATTGTTCGTCGTAGTGCATTCATCGGCAAGTCCGCTGTTTTGATGCCTTCCTTCGTAAACCTTGGTGCATTCGTTGACGAAGGCACAATGGTTGATACCTGGGTGACTGTTGGTTCCTGTGCTCAGATCGGTAAAAACGTTCACCTTTCCGGCGGCGTTGGCATTGGTGGTGTTCTTGAGCCACTTCAGGCTGGTCCGGTTATCATTGAAGACAACTGCTTCATCGGTGCTCGTTCTGAGGTTGTTGAAGGCGTTGTTGTTCGTGAAGGTGCTGTGCTTTCCATGGGCGTGTTCATCTCCGCAACGACCAAAATCGTCGACCGCACGACCGGTGAAATCTTCTACGGTGAAGTTCCTGCGTACTCCGTTGTTGTTCCGGGCTCCATGCCAGGCAAACCGCTTCCAGACGGCACTCCAGGTCCAAACCTGGGTTGTGCGGTTATCGTGAAGCGCGTTGATGCACAGACCCGTGCAAAGACCTCTGTGAACGATCTTCTGCGCGACTAAGTTTTAGATCAGATGTGATCGATTAAAGCCGGGGCAAACACTCCGGCTTTTTTCTTGACTAACCGGTGCGGATTCCACGTGTTTAAACGCGCCTCTTAACCTAAAAACCGGCTCTGTTAGGCTATGAACACATTACCTCAAGATGCTTGTTGCTTCGCTGGAACGCATGAGTATATTGCGCTTAGAATTTGTGAGGCCCCATGAATAAGAACAGCAATCTGCACAAACTTGTCTTCCAGCTGGATCCACATGACTGGCACGGCATTGAGAGTGAAACTGTGTGGGTACGCTCGCTCGGTGGCAATCGCTATAAGCTTGAAAACACACCCTTCTTTGCTTGCGGCGTTGCCAATGGTGACGAGCTGCTTGCCAACCGGCAAAAAGGGCAGCTTGTTTTTGACAGGGTCGATAAGGCATCGGGTCATTCCACCTACCGGATCATGGTGGAAGAGACGACACAGCCGGAAGAATTCTCCAAGCAGTGGTCCAAGCTGGAAAAGCTTGGCTGTACATGCGAGGACATTGACGCTGACCCACCGCTGTTCAGCGTAGATATTCCGGCAAATGTCGACATCCACGTCGCCTATTCCATTCTTGAAGAAGGCGAAGGCCTTGGCATCTGGGCTTTTGAAGAAGGCCACTGCGGGCATAAGGTCTAGCGTTTCAGCCCGCTCAAACTGACAAGCACGAATATCACCGCTGGATCACCCCGGCGGTGTTTGTGTTTGAGGATCCCGTTA
>NZ_LMCJ01000013.1:135364-182333 GCF_001623085.1 Pseudovibrio sp. W74 | reverse complement strand
ACGGGTGGAGCAAGGCGAACAGGCTTTGCCTGCGCTACTTGTTAGATATGTTTCTTCGGCATCAGCTGTTCGCCTCGCCCGGGCCTTTTATCATGAACACGCGGGCTCCCTCTCGGACAGACGTGAATGACACGTTCCCGTGTCACTGACAGGTTTCCCTGTCATCGACAATTTCTTGTCACCACCGGACGCCCTCCGGAACGACCCCAAACTCCCTAATACCACTGTGGTCTCAATAGGGTATGGCGCTTCACCGGACCTCCTGACACGATACGTTACCTCGTACCAGCAGCCCAACCCCACCCACGCCGCGGAATGGACGGTCCACTCCTGCCCGAATGCGTGGGCACGGGACTAAGAATAAGGAGGATTTTGGGGAGGGGGATAAGTTTTTGAGGGCCAACAAGGAGGGGCAGCATTATGTGCCCCTCCTAAGTGGTTAAAACGAAATTCAAGCGCCAGTTAATAATTATCACAGTTCGACATATCACTAACGCCAGGATTATCCTCCCGCGCTTCTACGATAGTCTCTCCCACCCAACACAAACGTCGATACGAGTAAGCGATGATCTGCTTACCTGTCAGTTCAAACTCTTCATTAACATTAGCATCCCCTTCCAACTCAACGACTACATCAAGCTTAGGAACATCCGTCTTGCCGACAAGGCTCCCTGTAATCTTTTTAATTTTTTCAATTTTCAGATTAGTTGCATAAACAGCTGTATCAACAACTCTGAATTTAGGATCCTGAAATCGAGCTTTCAGACCAATGTCCCCGGTTTCATATTTCTGATTGATGCCTTTATAGATTGCATCCCAGTTATCTGGTCTGACAACTATGACAGTGTAATCTTCCGTCAAATCAACATTAAACTCAGCATCGCCTTGAATAACAGCGTCACCTTCAAGGGTTTCACCCGAAACATTACCATTCAAGAAGGCATTCATGATGGTTTTCCCCGAGGCTGTCGCAGAACGTGAGTTCAACTCAGGAACTATACCAAGTTTACCGTTGGCCTTGAAACCATTGACAATAAACGGTCCTAACCAACCCTTCCCAGTTACACGTCCATAGGTTCCGAGCCCTCCAACTTGCTCAGAACCCTTCACTCGATAATAGCTTTGATCGAAAATAAAATACGGACCTAATGGCGCCTTAAATCTGTTCTCTACATAAGTAGCCTGCTGAGCAAGTGCGTGAGAAATTCCAAGGAACACAATGATAGGTAGTGCAAGAAATGACTTCATAGCAATATCCTTAGTAATTTTACCTACACCTCCTTTTTAGCAAAATATTTAGTCAATATATACATGAATAAATTTATTCAATAGCGTCCACTTTGCTCAATTACTGTCGGTAAGAAACCAAAGAGAACGTTAAGTATCTATAAATACGAACCAAATCAAATAAACTTGACCGACTTAACTGATATTTGCGCTTTACACTTTCCTACAGTGGCAGGCCGAGTTGCTTTAGTTCTGAGCGGAGTTTGTTTGCTTCGGAGAAGTGGAGCGCTTTCATACCGACGCCCTGAGCTGCTTCAACGTTTTTGAGTGTATCGTCGATGAAGACAAGGTTGGAGGCTTCAAGCTGGTTTCTTTCCAGCAGCACGTTGTAGATGGCAGCATCCGGCTTCAGAAGCTTCTCATCACCAGAGATCACGGTATCGATGAAGCTGTCCGCAAGGAATGGGAACAGGCGTTTGGCGTCCTCGAACTTCTCAGTAGAGAAGTTGGTGATGGCGTACAAAGAGATGCCCTTATCCTTGAGTTCTTTCAGGAGCGAGACATTGGCCTCAATCGCACCAGCCAGCATTTCTTCCCAGCGCTCGTAATAGGCTTTGATCCACTCTTCGTACTGCGGAAATTTGGCAAGCCGTTCGGCGATGGCATCTCCCCAAGGGCGCCCTCTGTCTTGCTCCAGATTCCAGTCGTAGGGGCATACTTCATCAAGGAAGAACTGGCGCTCTGATGCGTCAGGGATCAGGTCCTTATACAGGTTCTCCGGATCCCAAGAGATCAAGACATTGCCAATATCAAACACGACAGCAGTGACCGGTGAGGACATGAGCCCCTCCTTCAGATGTAAAGATTGAGTTGGCCCAGTAGTATTGCCTCAGCATACGGGATGCAATGCGTGGGATTACAAAATGGCATCAGCCAGACGCACTGACTTATGCATAGGTGAGCATTGGCAGCGCGGGCGTCATATCACTTTTTGAGATGTAACTGGCAACTTGCTCACCAATACCAAGACCAGAAATGGAGACGTCCACTGGCTCTACTTCTTCAACATTTTCCAGTACCTGCAAACCTGAATGGACATTTGCCATAAGCTCTTGCTGATGGTCCGTTTCCAGGATCGCTTCAACCAGTGGCTGGGCTTCTTCTTTTGACTGTGGGGCCTTGCCGCCAAACAGATCAGGAAGGAACACTGCATAGCCTTGTTCTGCGATTTTCGCAGCCTGCAGGATCGCTTCTTCGGTTAATCCTGCCCAGTCATGAAACAGCACAAGTGCAGGCAATTTCTTATCTGTCCGAGGTACAATGATGTAGGCTAAATTTCTTTGATGGTATTCCACCAGACGCAGCTCAGCAGCCTGTAAAGAGGCTGGTAGCGCTAATGTAGTTGCAGCGATGATCATAGGAATGCCAGTGTTTATTGAAGCTATATATAATAGAGATGCACGCCTCAATATATAACTTATTTTGATAATTCAACCTATGCAAATATGTTTGTGCAACTATCCCGTCTGCTCTTGTACGTATAGGCAAACAAAAAAGAAGCCGCACTTCTCCTTTAAGAAAAGTGCGGCTTAAACGCTGTGATCAACACCACTTTTAGGTCGATTACGACTCGCAAATCGCGCGGGTCTGACGAGCGATCATGGCTTCTTCGTTGGTTGGGATCGCCATGACCTTAACCTTGGAAGATGCTTTGGAAATTGTGATTGCTTCCTTCGCGCGCGCCTTGTTGGCTTCTTCGTCGATTTCTACGCCGAGGAACTCAAGGCCCTTACAAACACCAGCGCGGGTTTGAGAGGAATTCTCGCCGATGCCACCGGTGAAGACGATTGCGTCCAGACCACCCATGACAGCAACCAGAGCACCCAGCTCGCGCTTGATGCGGTTGTCGTAATAGTCGAGTGCGCGTTTTGCATCAGGGCTGTCAGAATTTTCCAGATCACGCATATCCTGCGAGATGCCGGAAAGACCCTTCATGCCGGATTCCTTGTTCAGCAGGTTCGCGACTTCTTTCACGGACATGCCTTTTTCTTCCATCAGGTAGAAGATGACACCCGGATCGATAAGACCGGACCGTGTGCCCATTGCCAAACCATCAACCGGGGTGAAGCCCATGGTGGTGGTTACAGATTTGCCGTTCTCGATCGCACACATGGATGCACCGTTGCCGAGGTGAGCGACGACAACTTTGCCATCTGCCACTTCTGGCGCCACGTTGTGCAGTTCTTCCGCGATGAAGTGGAAGGACTGGCCGTGCATGCCATAGCGACGAATGCCTTCGTCATAGTATTTGGTCGGGATCGCGTAGGCTTCGTTCTTGAATTCCTGCGTGCGGTGGAACGCGGTGTCAAAACACGCGACGTTCGGCTTGCCCGGGAATGCCGCTTTGGACCCAGCAATACCTGCAAGGTTGTGCGGGTTATGCAGAGGCGCAAGCGGGTTGAATGTTTCAAGTTCCGCGGCAACTTCTTCAGTGACCAGCACAGGCGCAGAGTATTTGGAAGAGCCGTGAACCACACGGTGACCAATAGCGTCCACTTCGAGGTTCGGGTCGAACTCTTTCAGCAGAGCAAGGATAACCTGCAGAGCCGTGTTGTGGTTCTGTGCTTCTTCTTCTGAGAGCGCACGATCCATGATCGTTGCGCCTTCAGCGGATTTGCCTTTAACCCAGGCAGATGCTCCCAAACCGTCGATCTGGCCGGAAAGCACACTTTCTTCGCCTTTGAACAGCTGGAATTTGATGGAGGAAGACCCAGCGTTCAGTACAAGGATTGTTTCGATTGTCATTATTGTTTTCTCAGCTGTCTCGAAATTACTCTGCGGCTTCTGCCAGATCCTGTTCACCAACATACGCTGCGCCGTTGCGCAGGTAGTAGTCGTACATGGATGCCAGAGCACAAGAAACGAGACGCGCACGATCATTGTCAGCACGGCTGGTGAGGATGATCGGCACGCGTGCACCGGTTACAAGGCCAGCTGTTTCGGCATGAGCAAGGAAGGTCAGCTCTTTCACAACCATGTTGCCAGCTTCGAGATTTGGCACGATCAGCACTTCTGCGCGACCTGCAACAACGGATTCGATGCCTTTGGTGCGAGCAGCTTCAAGATCAATCGCGTTATCCATCGCCAGAGGACCGTCAACGATACCGCCTTTGATCTGACCACGCTCAGCCATCTTGGACAGCACTGCTGCATCGATGGTGGATGGGATCGCTGGGTTTACGGTTTCAAGAGCGGACAGAATGCCGACTTTTGGTGGCTCAATGCCGATAGCACGAGCAACGTCGATTGCGTTCTGAGTGATATCAACTTTTGACATCAGGTCTGGTGCAATGTTGATTGCAGCATCAGAGACGATGAGCGGGGTTTCGCGACCCGGAACATCCATTACGAACGCATGTGACAGGCGACGCTTGGTGCGCAGACCACCTTCGCGCTTCACAACGTGGCGCAGCAGGTCATCTGTGTGAAGGTGACCCTTCATAACGGACCGCACGCGGCCTTCATGAACCAGCGCAACAGCTTTAGCAGCCGCAGAACCTTCATCAGGTGTGTCGATCAACTCGTAACTGGAGATGTCTGCGCCGATTTTGTCAGCAGCAGCCTGAATGCGTTTTTCAGGACCACACAGGATCGGGATGATCAGGCCAGCCTGAGCGGCCATGACTGCACCGCCGAGGGAGTTTGCATCGTCTGGGCACACAACAGAAGTCGGGATCGCTGGCAGCTGGGCAGCAGTTGCAACGAGACGATCAAAGTGCTGGTGGCGCTTCATCAGCAGGCCTGGCAGCTCTTCTGCATCGTAAGAAATTGATTTTGTTGGCGCTTCTACGCGAGCTTCACCTTCAGCAACCAGAGTGCCATCGTCAACCTTCACACTTGTTGCAAGGCGGATGATGTTATCTGGCAGTTTTTCCAGAACGGTTACAGTGACGTCGAGAACCTGATCCACTTTGACCTTGTTATGGAAGGAAAGTGTCTGATCGCGGTACACGCAGCCAGGACCTGGGAGGTAGTTGCCGACGACTGCTGAGATCAGAGTAGCGCCCCACATGAACGGTGCGGATGGGCCATCTTTCTTCTCAATGCCTTCCCACTGCGCGTTTGGCAGATGCAGTGGATTGATGTTGCCAGACGCGTGCGCAAAAACGTAAAGATCGTTTGCTGTACAGATGCGAGAGCGAGTGACGGAATCTCCGACCTGGATTTGGTCATAGGTCCGATTGGTAGCCATTGATAGCCTCTTTTCATTTTCCACATACCGCACCAGCCCGAGCTCAAGAGTGTTGCGATAGGGCTCTTGAGGGGAGGTCTCAGCCATACTATCGCAGCTCTGTGACTGTTCACCGATATGTGCGTTAAATTCTTCGCCAAGCTTGGGGCGCTTATTCAACATTTGAGCTAACAAATCTATCGGTAAAGATCACAAAACAGCAGTTTTTGGCGATCTGCGAAGTTATGACACATCAATATTTAGATTACAGCACTAAATCTTACGTAGTTGTTATTATGGCGGCCCGTTCGCACAGTTGTTGTAATATTCCACACATGAGACTTTCCGTGGATGCAATACAAAACTATCACCTAAGCTAATGGACGTAAAATCGTTACTTTCACCAGTCATGTACTCACTCAAATCTGACAATAAGTTTCCTAGAAGGAAGTCGTAAGTCACTGCGGAAGTTGAAATTACATAGAATTGACCATTTACAAGCATATTTGGAGCAAATGAAATTCCCTCGGGTATCGAGCCCCTTGCCCATGGTGCAGTTGAACTATTGCTTTGCCAGCTCCATACGACTGTTGGCACCTTTGCTACAATAAGGATCATACCAATTTGGACATTCACATCGGTATTATCGAAAGGAGCCATCTGATGGTCAATTGCTATCTCAATATCATCCATTTCTGCGGTTACATCGCTCGAGCGTGCGACTAGATCAGCAATTGAGGCGCCAGTTTTACTAATGCGACGATCATAGGATAGCGCTGTTGTGAGCTCCACCATACCGACAAACAAGAAAAGTAGCAGTGGCAAAACAACTGCAAATTCTATTGCTGCAGCTCCGCGTTTGTTACGCAGATACAATCTGAAATGAGAGAATATGCTTTCAAGATGTTTCATGAGTTTGGTTGACTTGGCC
This sequence comes from Pseudovibrio sp. W74, assembly GCF_001623085.1. Taxonomy (NCBI): domain Bacteria; kingdom Pseudomonadati; phylum Pseudomonadota; class Alphaproteobacteria; order Hyphomicrobiales; family Stappiaceae; genus Pseudovibrio; species Pseudovibrio sp. W74. The sequence continues at coordinate 175,944 of NZ_LMCJ01000013.1, read as the reverse complement.
CACTTGAAAAAGGTTCATTCCTAAAAATTTCGGTGGCTACCAAAATGCGTTTACCACCATCAGCTTTCCCAAAGACTTCTACCATCTTTGCTGTGATTAATGGCCATGCACAAACAACCCTCACCAGCACAACGTCACTAGCTTGCCCAGGTTTCCAGTTCTGATCCATCACAACTTTGCCGTTTTCTACGAGCGGCTTAGGTTCTTTGAGATCCCCAAAGTCTTCAAAGGAATCTACGTCCACGTAAATATTGTCTTCAACGGATTTCAGCAAACCAGCGCCGTTTTCTAGGATGACATTCTTAAATTTGGTGCTGTTGTATTCACCATTTTTCTGAGCGAAAAATACCTGTCCTGTTCTGATTTGCCGTGCTGCTTCTGCAACAGCATTATCTAGAACAACTTCAACTAGAAAGGACAATCCAAGTTCGATAATAGCTAAAACAATAGAAAACAACACTGGTGCGATGAGCGCGAATTCAATGGCTGTTACACCACGTTGGTCCGAATGAACTTGCCGAACCTTATTAGTACCCACTCTCATTTTTAGTGCACAGCGCAAGAGCAAACAAGACATTAGAACGTACCAATCTATTCGTTACCCGTCACTGTCCCGTCTTGCGCCAATTCATTGCGAACACTGATGGTGGCGGCGACATCCTCGATCTTTTTCTTATTGTCACCCAGACGCAGGACTTCGTGGCAGTCGGGGTTGCAGGAGTAGGTGAAGCGGCTGTTGTTGCGTTGGATGGCGACGTAGCCGGCCATTTCTGCTGTTACGGTGATCAGCTCTTCAACAACGGGCTCAGAGGCATCGTTCAGGACAACCAGATTGGTTGTGCCATAGGATTTGCCTGTGATCACGATTGTCACGCGGTCGTGCACTGTCACATCTGCGATGCTTGGATTTCCAAGAATGATGGTTTCGGCTGGCTCTTCGAGACGGAAGACTTTTGCCTGATCGGCGACCACCTCAACATCCGCAGAGGCGGGTGTGATTGAGGTAGCAGAGATGCCTGCGATCATCGCAGTAGAGATTGCGACAGAGGCAATTTTTGACGAACGGTCAGAGACCTGTTTTTGCAGCTTCCAAAACACGGCAAACCCCACCGAATAACTGTTAAATTTTACTAGTTATTTGTGCGATTATTTTAGTGAACGAAAACCTAATTTGCGCGAATTGATGGGTCAGATATGCCGATAATGCGCTTTATGGTTAAGCGCGGGTAAACATCGTTTCACCTTAGTCTCTTCACAGAGGTGAGCTGGCCAAATTCGTTCTCGCCAATGCGTTTAAGAGCCGCCTGAAGCCCTTCATAAGCGACCGTCATTGTGTAACCGTTGGCATGCAGCAAGGTCTCAGAATCAGACATAACGCCCACATGCCCCTTCCAGAACATCAAGTCGCCGCGCTGCAAGGTTGGCAGGCCACTGGAGAGGTCGAGTTGCTCGCCCAGCATGGCTTCCTGCATATCCGCGTCACGTGGGGCGTTTACACCGCCTGTCTGGAGCGCAAGTTGGATCAAGCCGGAGCAATCCAGCCCCAGAGTAGAGCGTCCTCCCCAAAGATATGGCGTTCCAACCATCGCTTCTGCTGCTTTCACCCAGTCGGCCGCTTTATCAGTCTGCTCTACCAAGTGTTTTTTGACCATAAACGAGCTATCGGCAAGCTTTGCAAACTCCAGCCCGCGCGTGGTCTCATATCCCACGACGCTTACGAGTGCTCCCATTGAGACCTGCCCCAGAGCTGGGCGTTTCATTTCGGCTTCCGGGTAGCGATAGGTGCGCAGGGCAATCACTCTGTGAGTTGCTTGTTCAACAGGCCCCAGCACGTTTGTCGGCAACCAGCCGACATATCCGTCTGTTTGCAACTGTCCCCAAGACCACCCTTCTGGCGTTGTTTCGAATACACGAAAGGTTTCGCCAAAATTCAGTTCAGTATCGATTCCGCATGCAACATCTGGCCGAGCACGTAGCTCAATTTTATCTGCTTTGACAGAGTAGTCGGTCCCTTCCACAAAACGCTCAGATTGCACCTGGCCGCGATAGTCAGTGGAAGCCAAATCCGGTCTTACCGGATGTAAACGGCGGTCAAGTTGAGCAGTCATATGAGGCCCCTCCAATCAAAATGGCATAGCGGAGTGATAATGTCTTGGTTCCGCCTTTCGATCAACGCGAAAGGTCCTGAGCTTTTTCTGAGACCAGATCGCCAAGTTGTTCCAGATACAGCGCCCCAGCAACTGTGCGTGTGACAACGACATTGCGGCGGTCATTTTCATCACGCTTTCTGGAAAGTAGCTTGTTTGTTCCAAGGGTATCCAATGCGCGCGTAATTGCAGGCTTGGTTACCCCTAGTTTTTGCGCAAGTCCGCGCACGGTATGTGGTGGAGGCTCAAGATATACAGTTAAAAGAATAGACATTTGGCGAGCAGTCAAATCCTGATCTGCTGCGCGCACCAATTCCAACACTACATCATGCCATAGCTTAAGCGCCTGCGACGGGCGGATCTCTACGGGCATATTTTATCGTCCTAATCCCTATTGCAGGCTAAAACCTAGCCTGCAAATCATTTCGGGACCCTTACCAGATTGAGATATTAAGTAATTTTGACAGCGCAATCTGCACTTTGCTTAGGCAAATCGGGTCTTCAACATGTCAAAAAGTGCCCGAATTGCCTGGGCTTCTCCGCCATGGGTTCTGAAGTCTTTCTCAATTGGTGTCCAACCGTAGATATCAAGATGTACCCAGCTACCCGCGTTTTCAACGAATCTTTGAAGGAACAAAGCTGCAGTGATTGAGCCTGCAAAGCCTGCTCCGCTTGTGTTGATGTTTGCCAGATCAGCTGTTTTGGAGGTGATGTATTTCTTATATGGCTTCCAGAGTGGCAGGCGCCACAAAGGGTCATTCACGGCTTCACTGTGAACAGCGATGGTTTCGGCCAAGTCTTCATCGTCAGTATAGTACGGCGGCAAATCAGGCCCAAGCGCGACACGGGCAGCACCTGTCAGCGTTGCCATATCGACAATCAGCTCCGGGCTTTCTTCATCAGCCAGCGCAAGTGCATCTGCCAGGACCAAGCGTCCTTCAGCATCTGTATTTCCGATCTCTACAGAAAGGCCTTTACGGCTTGTGAAAATATCGGAAGGGCGGAAGGAGCGGCCCGAGATTGCATTTTCAACGGCAGGAATAATCACGCGCAGGCGCATTGGCAGCTCGGCTTTCATGATCATTGCAGCCAAGCCAAGAACATTTGCCGCGCCGCCCATATCCTTCTTCATAAGGATCATGCCTGCTGCTGGCTTTACGTCCAAACCGCCACTGTCGAAGATCACCCCTTTGCCGACCAAGGTAATTTTCGGATCAGTCTCTTTCCCCCAAGTCGCATCAACCAGACGCGGCGCTCTGTCACTGCCGTTGCCGACAGCATGCACAAGCGGGAACTCGTTCTCCAGAACATCTCCCATGATGACCTTTGAAGATCCACCATGATCCTCAAAAAGCTGGAAAGCTGCTGCGGCAAGTTCTTCCGGCCCCATGTCATTTGCGGGTGTATTGATGAGATCTTTTGCCAGGTGCGCGCCAGCGATAATTGGTGCCAACTCTTCCAAAATGCCTGGCTCGCTGATTACCAACTGAGACTTTGGCGCAGGGATTTTCTTATAAGCATCAAAACGGTAGGCTGCGAGTGAGAACCCGAGAGCAATACCAGCTGGATCTTCAAAACCTTTTGCAAGTTCAAACGCGCCAGTTGGGAGCTTTTTATTAAGAGCAGCGCCTGTTTCCAAAGCATCTCTCTGGCTTTCACCATATCCAAACAGCACGGTTGCAATATTGCCTGCTTCATTTGGAACTGCCAGAGTCTCCCCAAAAGCAGCTGTAAACTCCTGCGCTTTCGCCCAAGATTTCACCATGGAACCCGCGGCATCAAAATACGCTTCTAACTCACTGGCAGAGAGCGCTACGACCGGGATTGGATTTACTGTTTTATCGGCAGAAATTAACGGTCCGTGCACCGGGAGCTCCATTGATGAGATGTTTGAAATTTGTGTTCTGTCCTATACGGACAGCGTTGTGGCAACCTAACGGCGTTACTGGTTCTGCGCAAGACATTCAGCTTGCTACTCCCCCGCCCAACAATGGGCTCACCTACACCAAATTAACCAGAAATTAGGGATAATATTAGATTTTCAAACAATATTTGAATTGCTTCGTTGTTGAGGGTTCCATGGCCGTATTTGACCGCACACACACAACTAAGGTGTCTTCTGGCATTTTAAGAAGTGCAACAGCTGTCTCGCTGTTGCTGGTTTGTGGGCTTGCACTTTCCGGCTGCGCAACCAACAAACCACGCGCTCAGGCATCTATCTCACAGAACCAGCAGCTTAAACCTGGCTCACAAGAGATGCAAAAAGCCCTCGCCTATTGGGGTGGTGCTTATGCCAAGGACAAGAAAAATCCACGGACAATCCTGAACTTTGCAGCAGCTTTGAGAATTGATGGCCAAGGCCAACAAGCAGAAGCAATTTTACGACGTGGTGTCATCGCTAATGCTGAAAACAACACGATTGCGGCAAGCTATGGCAAAGTGCTGGCTGAAAACGGCAAGTTGCAGGAAGCGCTCAATGTCATCGACAATGCGTTCGACCCAGCACAGCCAAACTGGAAGATGCTTTCTGCAAAGGCGGCTATTCTGGATCAACTCGGTGAGACAAAACAAGCACGCTCAACCTACCAGCAAGCGCTGAAGCTTTCACCAAATGAGCCAACTGTTTTGAATAACCTGGGAATGTCCTACCTGCTGGGAGGCGACCTGCGCAACGCAGAGACGACTTTACGAACAGCTCTGAATACCGGCAAAGCTGGCAGTCAGGTTCGCCAGAACCTTGCTCTGACCCTTGGACTGCAAGGCCGGTTTGACGAAGCCGTTCGCGTCGCCCAATCCGACATAGACCCACGCCAAGCCGCCGAGAATGTAGCGTATTTGAAGATCATGCTGGGCAAGGCGTGATGGGTTAGAAGAAAGTGCTCATTGCCTGAATAACGACAGGGCCTACGAGAACGATAAACAAGACTGGTAGAAAGAAAAGCATCATCGGAACAGTAAGCTTGGGTGGCAAAGCTGCTGCCTTTCTCTCAGCTTCCTGCATTCTCTCACGACGACTTTCGTCTGACAACACTCGCAGAGCATAGCCGATAGGGGTTCCGTATTTTTCTGCCTGTGTCAATGCAACGACGACGTTCTTAACACTATCAAGGCCAATTCTCTCAGACAAGTTTTGGTAGGCTTTCCTGCGTTCATCTAAATAAGATAGTTCCGCATTAGCCAGAACAAGCTCTTCTGCTAAAGCAGCTGATTGCGCACCAATTTCTTCTGCTACTTTCTTGAATGCAGCCTCGATAGATACGCCAGACTCAACACAAATAAGCATTAGATCCATCGCATCCGGCCAAGCTAACTGAATTGACTCTTGGCGCTTTTGAATTTGATTTTGAACAAAAATGCGAGGGCCAAGAAAGCCAATAGCAGCAATCAAAATACATATTCCCAACACACCAACAACAGGCATGTCGATTTTTAGAATTACTGATAAGTATAAAAACGAAAATGAGAAGAAGGCAACTGGCAAAACTATTTGCAAAGTCAGATAAGTATATAGTGGTGATGCTCCGCGGTAACCAGCTCGTTTCAAGTTTCTGACTACTTGATCACTCGATAATAATTTTTTTAAGTCATATTTATCAACAAACTCCCTCATACTCTCCTTAGGATTGCTCCTCAGGGATACATGTTCAGCTTCCTTTTGGATAGCTAGCCTGTTTCGTTCTCGCGTGCGAATTTTATCTCGTTCAAGAGCAACAGATTTCATTCTATTTTTGAGTTCATCACGTTCAAAGAGCGGCATTAAGAGTGCATAGACAGTACCAGATACAGCAAGCAATGTGAGTGTAATGACAAATAAATTGCCGCTCCCAAGATCAATAAAGTTCATTTCGATCCCCTAAATCTTGAAATCAATCATTTTCCGCATCACAAGAATACCCAAAGACATCCAAAAAAGACCAACTCCAACCAGAAATAAGCCGGTCTCTGTATTAAAGAGTACTTTAATGTAATCAGGACTTACAAGTGTCATCATCCCTGCGACAAGGAATGGCAAAGAACCGATAATTGCAGCAGACGATTTGGCTTCCTGACTAACTGCTCGGATCTTCCCTTTCATCTCTTTGCGTTGGCGCAGTGTTTTGGACAGATTCCCTAATGCATCAGATAGGCTACCGCCAGCCTGTGCTTGAATTGTAATCACAATTGCGAGAAAGTTTGTTTCCTGTAATGGCACTCGCTTAGGCATACTCTGTATTGCTTCTGCTAACGGCACACCCATTTGCATTTTGTCCAAAACTAACGAAAACTCCATCCCGACAGGATCTTTTGCTTCAGCAGCAGCAACATGAAAGCAATCCCCCAGAGGCATTCCAGATTTAATCCCTCGCACGATAATATCTACTGCATTAGGAAACTCATCTAAGAACTTACTGAAACGCTTCTTGCGCCTTCTTGAAACGTAAAATCTTGGAAGGCCAAAAACACCGACAAAGAGCAGTGCGACAGACAACCAAATAGGTTGTCCCCATAAAATGCTAAGCGCGAAAACAACAACACCGCAAACTACAGAAATTGCATAGAACTTTGGTTTTGACCAAGACAGACCAGCTTGCCCAATCCAGTCGGCAAAAATCGGTTTGTCTGCATTTTTTTTCTTGGCAGCTTGCGCTGCCTCCATAGCATTAAGCTGGTCCTGAACGGTTTTCCTACGAGCTGTAACATCAACCTTCTGAGACCGTCCGTTTGGTTGAGTTCCATTTTTCTGAACAAGGCCCTCTTTTCGTTTCCCAAGCTTGTCTTTGGAGAAGAGAGGCATCAAGAGTGTGAAAGTGACACCAACGACACTCACCATAATCAAGGCTGTAATCAGATAATCAGCGAGCGGAGAGGCTAAAAAGTTATCCAAGTCAGCCATGTAATCCTCCAGAAACATCTGAAGCATCCAGCGCGCGGGCTAGCCGCTCTTCCTCGTTGAAGTATCTTGCTCTTTCCCAGAAGAGCGGACGTCCTATGCCGGTAGAGCGATGCTGGCCTATGATTTTGCCATTCGCGTCTTCTCCTGTGATGTCATAGGTGAAGAGATCTTGTGTCGTGATGACATCGCCCTCCATACCTACAACCTCAGTGATATGGGTGATACGACGGGAGCCATCTCTCAAGCGTGCAGCCTGAACAATTACATCAATAGAGCCAACAATGATCTCGCGTACTGTTTTAGATGGAAGAGAGAACCCCCCAAGAGCAATCATGGATTCAATACGCTTCAAGCACTCACGTGGGGAGTTGGAGTGAATCGTACCCATTGAGCCATCGTGACCGGTGTTCATCGCCTGAAGCAAGTCAAAGACTTCTGGGCCACGTACCTCACCGACAATGATCCGCTCAGGGCGCATACGCAGACAGTTTTTCACAAGATCACGCATTGTGATCTCACCCTCACCTTCCAGATTTGGAGGTCTGGTTTCCAATCTGACGACATGTGGCTGCTGAAGTTGTAGTTCAGCACTATCTTCGCAAGTGATAATGCGCTCCGTGCTATCGATATAGCGCGTCAAGCAGTTGAGAAGTGTGGTTTTACCTGAGCCCGTACCACCAGAAATAACCGTGTTACACTGGACCCGGCCGATGATTTCCAGGATCTCAGCACCTTCACGCGAAATCGAACCAAAATTCACCAGCTGATCGAGCGTAAGCTTGTCTTTCTTAAACTTACGAATTGTAAGTGCAGGCCCGTCCAATGACAGCGGTGGGGCGATCACGTTTACACGAGAGCCATCAGGAAGGCGCGCATCACATATCGGGCTGGCTTCATCTACACGACGACCAACCTGAGACACGATCCGCTGGCAAATGTTCATCAGCTGACGATTATCGCGAAACTGGATATTTGTTTGCTCCACCATGCCAGCTGTTTCGATATAAATGGTGTTCGCCCCATTCACCATGATATCGGCAATGTCATCACGGGCTAATAGCGGCTCAAGTGGTCCATAACCCAACACATCGTTACAAATGTCTTCAAGCAGATCTTCTTGCTCAGAAATCGACATGACGAGATTTTTGAGAGCGATGATGTCATTGACGACATCCCGGATCTCATCACGCGCATCCTCTTGATCCAGACGGCTCAACTGCGAGAGATCAATTGCCTCAACCAACGCATTGAAGATCGATGCCTTGGTTGCGTAGTACTCCTGAGTTCGTTGTGTTTCAGGAGCAGTTTCATTGGGCTTTTCCTGCTGAACTTCGGCGCCAGACGACTTAGGTTTTGCAGTGCTTGGTGTGTCCTGGTCAGCAGGCCTTGTTGCCTGTTTCTGTATCGCAGGATTTACTGGAGCAGACTTTGGATTTTTGTTTCCAAATTCACCGTTGCCACGTCTACCAAACATATTCTTCCGCCTTTGAAATCAGCACAAAATCAACCAGAGGACTATTTGCGGACTTTTTTAATAAGAGATGCGATGAGTGACTTGCTTTTTGTATACGTTTCAGCCTTGCCCGTGACCTTGGCCGCAATCTCTTCAAACAAACCCGCAACAGCGTGTTTGCTATCAAACTCCGCAATCATCTGACCGTTGTTAGATGCAGTCCCAAACAATGCAGGCTCAAACGGCATTACCGCTAAAGAAACCACATCTAAAGCGCTACTAAACTCATCAGGCTTAATTTCTGGTCGCTTCGGAATGCCGACTTTGTTCAAAACCAAGTATGGTTTTGTGTCGTTTGGTCGAAGTTGGCCAATGCTGTCGACCAGGTTTTTTGCATTTCGAAGGTTTGCTAGATCAGGCTCAGCCACAATCAAAACTTCGTCTACATGTGCAAGGATATGCCGAACCCAGCTGTTCCACGTGTGCGGCAAGTCAAGAACAACAGTCGGCGTTCCTTTCTGCATGACCTCAATAACCTGATCAAACTTCTCAGTATCAAAATCGTAGGTTTGATCAAGCGTAGCTGGTGCTGCTAACAATCTGAGACGGTCATTACACTTTGCAAGAAGGCGATCCAGTAGCGTGTCATCAAGCCGCTCAGGAGATGCAATTGCTTCTAATATACCTTGTAATGGGTCTTGATTAAAATCTAAACCTGCTGTTCCAAATGGCAAATCCAAATCAGCAATAGCAACATCGTTATCGAGTGTTTTCGCAATTGACCAAGACAGATTATGAGCAACTGACGATGCACCACATCCACCTTTAGCACCGATTACAGCCACAGTTCGACCGAAGGGTTCCGCGTCAGTATTTGCATAAAATTGACCAATGGTATTTATCAATTGAGGGATATCAATTGGTCCGACAATGTACTCACCGACCCCCCTGCTAATGAGCGTTCTGTACAAGTTGACATCATTTATGCGCCCAATAACAAGAACATTAGTCCCAGCATCACAATACTCAGCCAGCCGATCTAACTCAGCGATCATCTCTTTTGGATTAGACAACGATTCGACGATCAAGAAGTTAGGTGTAGCGGCAGTTTCAAATGTTTCTACAGCTGCGGGAATACCACCTTGTCGCACCATCGTATGCGTCTTCGACATCCGGCGATCTAAGCTCGCATTCTGGATTATCTCTGATGTTCTCGAATCCACGCAAAATGCCTGAACAGAAATCCGCGGAATATTTACAAACTGAAAGTCAGAAGTTGAAAGCTGACTCGTCGTTTCTTCCTGTGATGAGGCATCTGGATCGAACTGCGCTAAATCACTCATAGTTTATCCCACTAGTTCTGCGCCACGGATGATACGTTTGTGCCAACACCAGCTCCATACTGACCCGCAGTCAGGTCTCCAGATCGGTTGTTTGCCAAAATCTCGTTAGTTCTCGCTGGATCATTCGGCCCGAATGGGCGTGGTCGCAACAGATCTGTCGGATTATCGACCATCGCAGCGAGGTTTGCCTGAGTAGCACACCCGAAGTTGTGATAGTCTGTGTTTTGATGATTGCTTATCATCGCATCAGGCCAATTACCGCAATCACGCACAATCCCTTTCACACGCATAAATGAAAGACGGACTGGTGCTGATGCACCCATGTCAGACACCGCGTAGCTCCTCATAACAATATGATCTGCGGCTACTCCGCCTTTTTTCAATGCGGTGCGAATCTGAGGGGAAATAGCTTTTGCTGCTGCTTCATTCCCAGAACCTGACGGAACCAAAACCTCAACAAATCCATTCCCATCGATGTCTGCTTGTTTACCAAAAGCAGCAACTGCCGTTTTCATGGACCCGTTCAAATTGCGCATCTCTCCAGCTACGGGAATATCAAAATTTTCAGGCGCTTCTGTAATAACAATCGGATGCCTTTTCCGATAATCAAAGTCTGCAATCGACTGATGTTCAACATATGATGGTTGTGACTGACATGCTCCAAGCATAGCAAAAGTACCGAGCACTACTGAAGCTTCTCTCAATTTGCGTACACATTTCAAAGTGGGTGACAGTAGGGGATTCATTTCACTTGTCCTCACTCGTAAATGTAGCCAATTTTGCCGTGATAATTCCCTTTCACAGGAGCGTCTGTTCCCCTGTAAATCCGGCTTAATTGGTTTAGAAAGATTGTAGATTGATCACTTGGTGCTGCAAAATTGTCGTCAGGCCGCGCTACTTGTGAGCGGGCTATTGGTCTCACCACATAAGGTGTTACAAAGATTACAAGCTCAGTTTGGCGATTGATATAATCGCGGCTCTTAAACATGGTACCGAGAATTGGGATATTCTTTAAACCAGGTATCCCGTCAATCTCCTGCCCATAATTCTGCTTCAGGAGACCTGCCATAACCAAGGTTCCTCCAGAAGGGAGCTCGAGTGTAGACTCCGCTCGGCGAACTTTAAGTGCAGAAACGGCAATAGCACCTGCGATACTTACAGCCCCTTCAGAACTCAACTCACTGACTTCGGTTTTAACTCGCAGTTTGATACGTCCTCCGGAAAGAACAACAGGCGTGAAATCCAAACCAACGCCGAATGGTTTAAACTCAAGGCTTACCTTGTTATCCTCATAAGCCACGGGGATCGGGAACTCACCACCGGCGAGGAAGCTAGCATTTTCGCCAGAGACCGCTACAAGTGTTGGCTCCGCAAGTGTTCTCATTACCCCTTCACGCTCGAGCGCTTTGATTGTGGGATTGAGGGTGCCGCTACCAAACCCCAACTTTCCTGCCAGGGATCCAGCATTCACAACAGATGGATTGATGTTATACGCAGGTGACGTATTGAAATTGACATCAAGTGCGCCGATTTTGAGTGAGCCTTGGAGGTTCACACCAAGCTGCTTAATCGTTGTGCGTTCAATTTCAGCAACTGTAACTTTGAGTTGGACCTGATCTTTTTCGGCGACTGCAATTGTGTTGACGATTTTTTTGTCATCGTTGCCCACAAACTTCAACGCAATATCGTAGGCCTGTTGTGCTTCGAGGGCGGAGATTGCTGTTCCTGAGAGGACAACGCTTTGATTGACGATGTCTGCATTGATTGCGGAGTTTGGCAGCAATCGCTTGATGAGTGCGACCAGACCTGATGGATCAGGCTGTACGCTCAGGTTGAACGATGCCAGTTGGCGACCACCATTGCCGAACAGAACCAGTGACGCCTGGCCAATCTTGTTTCCGAAGACAAAAACGCGGGTTCTGGTGCGGACAACAGCATCTGCAATTTCTGGATTCGAGACAAGGACATCACGGACTTCCTCATTTGTATTGAGGACGATAGATCTTCCTTCACCAACATTCAGCTGACGAACTTTGCCGCGGTGCTGAGAGGTGACTTCCACAGTCGCTTCGAAATTGCTTTGAGCGAATGCAATCTGCGGTCCAACTAAAACCAAGGCAAAGATCAGAAGGAACTGCATGAGAGCACCACTAAGGCAGCATTTTTGCGGTAAACTTCTCGCCAGACTAATTTGTCGATGAAAAACCATAGTTTACCTACTAATTTCCGTTAACAGACTGGGAGGCAATCCCGTACTTTACGAACTTCACACCACCTTTGACGCGCGGAGGCTGCTTCAAACCGTCTCTGGAATCTGCTGCGCTACGCAATGAAAGCGAGAGAGTTCCCATCTGGGTTGCGCGAGCGATGGTCTCAGCTTCATGGGGCAAGAGTTCCAGTGTAGCTGTCTGGTCTGGAGACATCGCCTTCTCACTGTTTTCAGAAGCCGTCGTGGTATCGATAGCGAGCACCTTGATGTTCTCGAGGAGCGTTTCACTTATAACGCCATCATCACGTTTCTTAGCTTGCATGGTAACCAGCACATCAACCTTGTCTCCTGGAAGGATGAAACCACCTGCGGTAGAGACTGCATCAACAGGAACAGCAACGGCGCGTTTTCCTTTTGGGAGGATCGCTGCCAGGAAGCCTTTGTCCGTATCGATGAGACGCTCTGCGCGGATTGGTTCCCCGCTGAACATCGCTGCTTTGATAATCTGTCCCAGAAATTCTTCATCTGCATTTGGGCTTGAACCGCGCAAGATTACACCGTCAGATACAGATTCTTCTGGCCATTTGGCCCAAGCTAAATCGCCTTGGGTAAGAGATGTACCGACTTTGAGGTCCTGCGCTGCAACAAGAATATCCAGCGATGGAATTTCTTGTACTGGAGCAACAATGGTTGGCGACTGCTCCCGGGAACCGGAAGACAGGTTCAGCCAGGCGGCCAACCCACCGGCGCTTAAAGCGATAATTAAAACTAGTAATCTGGAGGCCTTCATGTGGCACCCACCCTCTAAGAGATTTAGCTAAGCAGCATTCGTTAACCCTAATTTGAGCAAAAATTGTCAAGACATAGTTAATATTCCGTAACATCACTACATTTGTATTTTTTACTTATGTGCATAGAGTCAAATTAGGAATATGCATGAACAGCAATAGGTTAGCGCCAGTGAAAGCACACTAGTTCAAAACATTAATACTTTACTAAGATGATTTGCTCGCGAAATGCTCAGAAAGTTGGAATTTGAGCAAACCAGAAGGTCTTCGGGTACACCTGAATCCCCGCAATTGCGATTGCAATCCCGTATGGAACGCCTGCTTTTCTGTCATGCAATCTTAAGAGCCATTCTTGCCCCTGCATGAACTGTGGAAAGTACGGAACCCTACGCAAGGCCAGGATAACCAGCGTTAATGCTCCGCCATAAATGCTGGTCAGCAAAATGAAGTCCAGCATGTTCATCGAGAGACCGAACCAAAGAGAGATTGTAGCGAGGAACTTCACATCACCGCCGCCCATAACACCGAGCGCGAACAGGCCGAAGCCGACAACCATCACACCGAAGCCGAGTGCGAAGCTCATGCCAACCTGTTCTAGGGGCAATTGCAATAAGAAGGCCAAACTGACAAAGGCAACGACTATAATCAGGTTGAGCTTGTTCGGGATCGTCATTGTGAAGAGATCAAAGAATGCGGCGATTGCAAGCAGCAATGGAAAAATGATCAATAGTCCATTTGCAATCATGTCGTGATCTCCCCCACAAATACCAGGTTATGGTTTTGCAAGGGTAATTCCAAAGAAGGCCTTAACACTTGGTAGTTTTGTCTCGCTAAAATTCATTTATTTACAAATTTAATTGTTTGGCTTCACCAGTTCCCACAATTGAAGATCACGCTCGGCTGCGTTTGGCTGCGCAGTGGTATTTTTAGCAATAAAAGAGGTGCTGGTGAGCGTTGGTGCGGACACCATGGCAAGAATCGCCAGAGCGATGAGGCCAGAGATGAGGCTGAATTCAATAGTCGCGCTGCCCAGATCTCGCTGGAACAAACCTCGGATTATGGAGAGCATCAGGTCACAACTTAATTGTTATAGTTGTGTTTGATGCTACTCCTTGCAGCTAAACCTTAGATTGATCTGCGCACTCAACTTCTTCCGGTATTTGGCACTCTAAACTAAGGTTTCATCAAGAATCAGGTGAACTTAATACCCGACTTCCAAATCAACTAGGTTCTCGAGCGCTTCACCTCGCTCAAATCCCTTGATTTGCTGGGCAACATATTCGGAGAGAGCTTGCGGGTCGCTCTCAGCTGCCACATGTGGTGTGATGATGCAGTTTTTCTGCCGCCAGAGAGGACTTGTGTCAGCCAGAGGCTCGATTGCGAACACGTCAAGGCTGGCACCTTTGAGCTGGCCGGATGTCAAAGCTGTATCGATCGCAGCTTCATCCTGTGTCGCACCACGTCCAGCGTTGATGTAGACAGGCCCTCCTAATGCGCCAGATTGAGACAACATGGCCAATCGCTCTGCATTGACCAGCTTGTGCGTGGCAGGTGTTGAGGGCAACAGATTGATCAGGATGTCGGTACGATTAAGGAACGTCTCAAGCTGGTCTTCACCGGCAAAGCTCTCAATGCCGTCTACATCTTTTGGCGAGCGAGACCACCCGGCAACGTAGAAGCCCAGCGCTTTGAGGGCCTTTGCTGAATCCAACCCCAGCTCGCCAAGACCCAGAATACCAACGCGTACGTCCTTTGCCGCCCACTGCCTGTGTCCATTCCAAACACCTGCTTCTTGCTGAGCGGCATAAGTTAAATGTTGGCGATGGTGGAGAAGCGTTTGGAAGACCACCCACTCTGTCATGCGGCTGGTGAGGTCTGGGTCAACAATCCGGACCAACGGGAGGTTGGGGAGTTCCGGCAATGAGGTCAGATGATCGACACCTGCACCCAGTGAAAAGATCACCTTGAGGTTTGGCAGGGCAGCAAAGGCAGCTGGGTCTGGTTTCCAGGCAAGGAGATATTCTGCTTTTTCGGGCTCAGCGACGCCGCCGTTCCAGCCCTCAATCTTTCGATTGGGAAGAAGTGCCTGCAAACGGTCGATCCACTCAGGTTCGTTGAAGCTTTTGAGAGATAAGACCAGGTTCATGAGGCACTCCATTGTTGAGCGTATTTTTGTTTGAGACCAGCAGGCTCATCTCACAAATACGCCGTAATATATCAATCTGTGATTTGTTTTATTCAGAATCGACGAATTCAGCAAGCTGTTGGCGCTTACGATCGACGACGAGACGTGTCACATCCGGTCGGCTGTAGTGGCCGGTCGGGTCAAAGAGTTGGCGATCAGCCCGCACCAATGCGTGATCTAATTCTGCTGTGATCAGGAGTTCTTTGCCTACCTGTGGTGCGACCACCCATGACCCATCAGGTGCAGCGATACAAGACCCGCCATCAGCGAGAAACTCACCACTGTTTTCGAGTATTTCTGCTAGTTCTGGCGTATCCTTTGGAAAGTCTGCAGCACGCATCAGCCCTGAGACTGATAGTACGTAGCTTCTACTTTCTTTGGCAACAAAACGTGTTGGATCCTCTGTGTTCCGCAGGCCACCCGGCCAGACGGCCACGTGCAGGTCTTCTCCTTGCGCATACAGGGCGACGCGTGACAAGGGCATCCAGTTTTCAGCGCAGTTCAGGCCACCAACTGTAAAACGGCCCAGCGGATGGACACGCAAACCGTTGCCATCTCCCGGTGCCCACGCAAGACGTTCTGCATAGCTTGGCTGCAGTTTACGGTGCGCAGAACCGATCTCTCCGTTTTGGTCGATGTAGACCAGCGTACAATACAGACTATGCCCGCTTCTGTTTGCTGCCCTCTCCATAACGCCGAGATACACGGAAATGCTGTGTTTCTTCGCCGCTTCACAGACAGCATTCAGATGACCGTCCTCAATCACTACGGCTTGATCAAGGCATTTGGCGTACATGGCTTTTTGCTTTGGGTCATTGAAGCGTGCACCGTCTGTGCGTTCAATCCAAAACGGATAGCCCGGCACCAGTGTCTCTCCAAATGCAACAAGTTGGCAGCCCTGCTTGCCAGCAAGCTCTACCGCATCAATCACTTTGTTCAAGGTCGCTTCACGCTTCAGCCAGACTGGAGCGATCTGCGCGAGGGCGACTTTGATTTTGTCAGATGCGGACGGGTCGTGAGATAAATGCGTTGCTTCTAAAATTTCCATAATTCAACACTCAGCTTGCAGATGCGAAGATCACACTCAGGTTTGGCAGGGCTACAAACAACAGTGTCCATCACTCAGGTAGTGAGACACGTCACCATCACCTGCTTTGAGATTCTATTGTTCCAGATCTTGATCTTACTATGAGGCAGGGGTATCTGTAGCTGGCTGTTTCACTCAATTTTACTGAATTTTTTGAGAGAAGAAACCTAAGCTAATCAAAACCTTGCCCCAATAAATCTGCCTGAGTACTTAATTTTATTCAGCGTCGATGAAATCCGCGAGTTGTTGACGTTTCCGATCAACGATCAAGCGTGTCACATCTGGTCGGCTGTAATGACCCGTTGGGTCAAAGTTCTGGCGTTCACCACGTACCACGGCATGGTCCAATTCTGCTGTAATCAGAACTTCCCTACCGACTTGTGGTTCTACCACCCAAGACCCATCTGGCGCAGAGATGCAGGAACCACCGTTTGCAAGAAAGTCATCGCTGTTCTCAAGGATCTTGGCAAGCTCCAGCGTGTCTTCCGGGAAATCTGTTGGGCGCATGAGGCCAGAGACTGAGATCACATAGCTTCTGCTTTCCTTCGCAACAAAGCGGGTTGTGTCTTCGGTGTTGTGCAGACCACCCGGCCAAACGGCAACGTGAAGGTCTTCCCCTTGCGCGTACAGAGCTGCGCGGGACAGGGGCATCCAGTTTTCAAAGCAATTGAGACCACCAACGGTAAAGCGGCCCAGCGGATGGACACGCAAGCCGTTTCCATCGCCCGGTGCCCATGCAAGGCGCTCCTCAAAAGTTGGTTGTAGCTTGCGGTGCGAAGAGCCGATCTCACCATTCTGGTTGATGTAGACCAGCGAGCAATAGAGACTATGACCGCTTCTGTTTGCAGCACGCTCCATGACACCGAGATACACAGCGATGTTGTATTTCTTCGCAATCGCACAGATGCCATCGAGATGGCCGTCTTCAATCACTACGCCTTGCTCAAGGTATTCCGCGTAAATCGCTTTTTGCTTTGGATCGTTGAAACGTGCCCCGTCGGTGCGTTCTATCCAGAACGGGTAACCCGGGACCAGTGCTTCGCCGAAGGTGACAAGCTGACAGCCCTGTTTGCCTGCGAGCTCTACTGCATCCGCCACTTTTTTCAGTGTTTCTTCTCGCTTCAACCAGACCGGAGCGATCTGTGCGAGCGCGACTTTGATCCGGTCAGATTCGGCAGGATTTTGTGTTGTATGTGTTGCTTCTAAAATTTCCATGGGGATCTACTCAGGTTGCGAAAATGTCAGAGTCACTGGCGAATGCCTTGAATTCGAGAGCATTGCCCGAGGGATCTTTGATGAAAAAAGTTCCCTGCTCTCCCGGTTGCCCTTCAAACCTGATTTTCGGTTCCAGCAACCATTCAATAGTTTCATGTGTTTTCAGTCGATCAGCAAGAACCTTCCATTCATCCATTGGCAAAACAACACCAAAATGAGGAATGGGAACTGCATCTCCATCAACAACACCAGTGACTCCAAGGGGAAATTGTGATTTTTCACGAAGGTGGGCGGACATTTGGTGTCCGAACAGGTCAAAATCGACCCACTTGCCTTCAAGTTCTCGGCCTTGCTTACACCCAAGCACGCCCATGTAGAACGTTTTGGTCTGTTCCAGATCATCAATCGGAAATGCCAGATGGAATGGACGCGCCATGTTCAGCCTCACCTTACTTGCAAATTAAAATCCGTATTCTGGTAGAAGCCCTGAAGGCCACTTACCTAGAATAGGCTCTATACCCAAAACTCATGCTGGAGTTGTTTTAAACTACGTAAAATCTCATAGATAGACCAACGACAGTCACATAGACATGAGTTAAACTCATAGTATGAGCCGACATAGTCTATCGATCACTTCGCAAATCCTTTCCGTTCTTCCCGTTTTCGATGCAGCAGCGCGTCATGGGAGCTTTACCCGGGCAGCACGGGAGCTTGGCATCACGCAAGGGGCTGTGTCCCGCCGCATTCAGAATTTGGAAGAGCAGTTGGGACTGGTGCTGTTTTCGCGTCAGGGGAAAACGCTTGCACTTACTCAAGACGGGTTGCTGCTGAGCCAGAAGGCAAAGAATGCGTTGAAGCTGGTTGAGGATCTTGAGCATGAATTGAAGGGGTCTGTTTCAGGTCAGCTGCGTATCGGGACGCTACCCTCACTTGCCAATCTCTGGTTCATGGAGCGGATCAAAGGCTTTAAGCAGGTCTATCCCGCCATCAGCGTTGATCTTGTTACCATCCCAGCCGACTTTTCAGCTGGTCATAAAGATCCGGTCAACTGGGATCCTTCCAGTGTGGATGTGGCGCTTACTGTGGGCCGTGGCAGTTGGCCTGCTCTGGAGAGCTTCCGGATTTGTGATGAAGAGATGGTTCTGGTCTGTCACCCAAGCCTGTTGGGGGATACCCAGCCGGAGAGCATAAAAGATCTTCTGTGTCTCCCCCGCCTCATTCACTCCACACGCCTAGGCAGTTGGGAATACTGGGCGGAGGCACACAAGCTTTCAAGCTACTTGCCCGGAGACACCTCCCTCTCCTTCGAACATTTCTTCATGGTATTGGAGGCTGCGCGTCAGGGCCTTGGCCTTGCCTTGCTTCCTTCTTTGCTCATTGAGAAAGATCTGGCGGATGGGACGCTGATCGAGCCAGTCCCTGCACGGCATATGACGGGGAACACCTATTACATTGTTGGGAGTTCAGCTGCCTGGAGGCGTCCGGCAGTGGCTGCCTTACGTGATCATCTTCTACAGAGCGAATAGGCGCTTACCGCCGGTCAAACTGAAAGGGTGATGGCAACTCATCTTCTGCAAGGTGTGTTGTTTGTGGGGCTTGTGATGCAGCTGAGGAGACGTGATCTGTTGCTTTACCGCCCAATTGCATCTCATCAATCTTGCGAGCCCGATTCCCGATTTTGTCGCCTGAGATCATAATCTGGTCCAGATCTTTGTTGGTCTGGGCAAAATGGGTTTGCAGTTTGGAGACACGCTCTGTCAGACGGCCAACATCCAGCAGGAGCTTACCAACTTCAGCCTGAATGAAGTGAGCCTGTTCACGCATGCGGGCATCGCGCAGTACAGACTGGATCACCTGCACAGCAAGGACAAGCAGAGACGGCGATACGATGACCACACGCAGGCGGTGGGCTTTCTGCGTCAGGTCCGGGAAACCTTCGTGGATCTCCGCAAAAAGGCTTTCGGAGGGAACGAACATCAGCGCTGTGTCTTGTGTCTCACCTGGAAGCAAGTACTTGCCTGCGATATCTTCCAGATGCTTGGAGATATCCTTTCGGAAGCGAGCGGCAGCTTCTTTCAGGTCTTGCTTGGTTTCGGCATCTTTGATTGCAGCAAAAGCTTCCAACGGGAATTTGGCATCCACCACCAGCGGTGGTGCACCCGTCGGCATATGGATCAGGCAGTCGGGCCGCGAGCGGTTGGAGAGTGTGCTTTGAAACGAGAAGCTTGTTGGCGGCAATGCGTCATCAATGATTGCCTCCATACGCCCCTGGCCAAATGCGCCGCGGGTTTGCTTGTCGTTCAAAACCATCTGTAGGTCAGTCACCTGCCCTGCCAGCTCACCCATGGTTTTGTTCGCTTTGTCGAGCAGTGCCATACGTTCTTGCAGGCCCGTGAGGCTGGCGTGGGTTTGGCGATGGGTTTCCAGAACAGACGCACCCAGCGTTTTTCCAAGACCATCCAGACGATCATTCACCACACGCATGAGATCTGACTGACGGGAGCCAAACACTTCCGCCATGGTTTGCATGCGGCCTGTCATTTCACCCTGAGATCGCACCAGATTTGCCAAGGCAGCTTCGGTGTCCTCTGCCCGCTTTTGCTCCAGCACCGATGTACCACGCACTCTGTTCAGTTTTGCGCGCAGGCTCATGATCCAGATGAGCAGCAAAAGGAAAAAAAGGCCTCCAGTAACTATGGTTGCCTGAATATATGAGAGGGTGAATGCACCGTATGTGAAGACTGTCTGTTCCATGAAACAAACATAGAACACTTTGCAAGACCGCGATACCTCTCAGCTTTCTTGGATGCACTGCAACCCACATCCTTCAATTGATGGGGAGTATCCATTAAATGCTGCTAGCCAAAAGCCTATAGTCAACGACTTGGCAAAGTTCTCATAAGAGGATATGAAGCCTAAACAACACTATCAGCTGGCCTCACGTTGAGCAGACAGCTTTGCAACGAGAACAACTTCAAAAGTAATTATGACGATTCGCGAGATAAAATTTGTCCCGGAAAACTGCCTTCGCGAGAAGTGCGCTCCGATTGAAGACATCAACGACGAAATCAGAAAACTTGCCGACGATATGCTGGCGACCATGTATGACGCGCCGGGCATTGGCCTTGCTGCAAGTCAGATTGGCGTTTTGAAACGTATGTTCGTTCTTGATGTTGCAGAGCGCGAGAGCGAAGAAGACGATTCCGTCGAGAAAGAGCCAATGGTGTTCATCAACCCAGAGATCACGTGGTCATCTGAGGAGAAGAGCACTTATCAGGAAGGTTGCCTGTCCATTCCTGGCGTTTACGAGGATGTTGAGCGCCCAAGCGAAGTGCGCGTTTCCTTCCTCAACATCGACGGTGAGAAGCAGGAAATTGAAGCTGGCGGTTTGCTGGCTACCTGCATTCAGCACGAGCTGGACCATCTGAACGGTGTGCTGTTCATCGATTACCTGTCCCGACTGAAGCGTGACCGGATCGTGAAGAAGATGATCAAGCAGGCAAAACAAGCCTGATCAACTCAGTACTGCAAGCTGAATAAGCGGCCTTCTTTGGAGAGCCGCTTTTTTTGTTGTTTTTTCCTTGTCCTTCCCTACCAGCTGACGCATTAAGTCTGGAACACAAGAATTACAGCCAGGCAGGTCAGCTATGTCATTGCGCGTCATCTTTATGGGTACTCCTGATTTCTCCGTTCCAACTCTCTTTGAGATCGTCGGGCAAGGTTGGGATGTGGTCGCTTGTTACTCGCAGCCCCCACGCAAGGCCGGACGCGGTATGGAGCTGAAGAAGACGCCGGTTCATGAAGCTGCTGAAAGCCTTGGCATTCCTGTCTTTACGCCAACCTCCCTGAAAAGCGAAGAGGAACAGGAACGGTTCCGCTCGTTTGAAGCTGATGTCGCTGTTGTTGTGGCCTATGGCCTGTTGCTGCCAAAAGCCATTTTAGAAGGCACTGAGCACGGCTGTCTGAATGGCCATGCCTCTTTGCTTCCACGCTGGCGCGGTGCTGCGCCGATTAACCGGGCGATCATGGCTGGCGACAAGGCATCTGGCATTCAGGTGATGCAGATGGAAGAAGGGCTAGATACTGGCCCTGTGTGCATGTCTGAAACCGTTGCGATTACTGAAGACATGACAGCAGGCGAGCTGCATGACCGTCTGTCTGCTTTGGGCGGTGATTTGATGATGCGCGCGCTGTCTGCTCTGTCTCGTGGTGGTCTTGGTGCTACGCCTCAACCTGAAGAGGGCGTGACCTACGCCAAGAAGATCCAGAAGAGCGAGACGCGCATTGACTGGTCTTTGCCAGCTGAGCAGGTGCACAATCACATTCGCGGCCTTTCTCCATTCCCCGGCGCATGGTGTGAGATGGATTTGGGCGGCAAGAACCCTGAGCGCGTGAAAATCCTGCGCAGCAGTGTCGCTGAAGGTTCAGGCGTTGCTGGAGAGGTCCTGGTTGTTGATGAGACCACGCTGACGATTGCGTGCGGTTCTGGTGCGATCAAGCTGGTTCAGGTTCAACGAGCGGGCAAAAAGGCGATGTCTGCTGATGAATTTTTACGTGGCTCTAAGCTTAGTGCCGGAGACACGGTTTCCTGACCCTGTTTAATCAGATAGGCTTTTCTTAAGAAACATCAGGAAGCACGGAGGCATCATGGTTGAGTTCCACCAGATTGGAGAGGATCAAGTTGGTCTCCGTACGCCTGAAAAGAATGACGAGCCTGCGATTTTGTCTTTGCTCGTCAAAGCCTTTGGGCAGAGCAACGAAGGACGCCTGGTTGAGCGACTGCGTGCTTGTGGTGCGCTGGTTCTTGAACGAATTGCGACGGACGATGACGGTAAGCTGCTCGGCCACCTTGCATTTTCCCGTGTGACGGGAACGGGAGAAGGACACCGCCTGAAAATCAGCTGCCTTGCACCGGTTTGCGTTGATCCATCCTCTCAAAACAAAGGTGTTGGCACAAAGCTCATTCAGGAAGCATTGGATGACTTGCAGGGACTGGGGGAAGACCTGGTTCTGGTGTTAGGGGCTCCTGATTACTACTCCCGCTTTGGTTTTGACAGCGAGCTGGCAAAGAAGGTGCAAGGACCCTATGCCGGGTCAATCTTCATGGCATTGCCTTTTACGCAGGCGGGACGAGAAGACCTGCCGGTTGAGGTTACCTATGCCACACCTTTCCGAGAGTTCGAGTAGGTTCCTTTACGCCTCACTGTCGGGTCTGGCCTTGCCCATTCAAATCTGATAGTACAGCGCAAATTTCAGAGATATCCTGCAGGTTCATGCCTGCCTCACGCCCTGCAAACTGGCTTACAGTCTGCTTGCCTAACCTTTGCAAAGAACAAGAATGCCGCGTTACAAAATTACCATTGATTATGACGGACGCCCTTTTGTAGGCTGGCAGCGTCAGGACAACGGGCCGACAGCCCAGGGTGTTATTGAGCGCGCAATCAAGTCCTTCACGGGTGAGACAGTGACCATTGGCGGTGCCGGACGCACGGACTCTGGTGTGCATGCGACCGGTCAGGTGGCGCATCTGGACCTTGCAAAGGATTGGCCTGCAGAAACCGTGAAGAATGCGCTGAACTTTCATGCGCAACCGGACCCTGTTGCTATTCTGGCTTGTGAAAAGGCAGGTCTGGGCTTTGATGCCCGGTTTTCAGCAATCCGCCGTCATTATCGCTTTAAGATCGCAAACCGTCTTGAGCCGCTGACACACGACCTTGGGCTGGCATGGCATGTGAAGCCAGAGCTGGATGCAGAGGCCATGAACGACGCTGCGCAAGTGCTGCTGGGTCATCATGATTTCACGACCTTCCGCCATACGCGTTGTCAGGCGAAGAGCCCGTGGAAGACGATGGAGCGCATCTGCGTATATCGTCAAGGCTATCATGTCTTCCTTGAATGCAGCTCCCGCTCCTTCCTGCACAATCAGGTTCGTTCCATGGTGGGTAGCCTTCGTCTTGTGGGTGAAGGCCGCTGGACTAAGGACGATCTGAGAGCAGCACTGGAAGCCTGTGACAGACAGGCGTGCGGCCCTGTTGCCGTGCCTGAGGGGCTGTATCTTACGCAGGTCGATTATCGCACCCCGGAAGAGGATGAAGCGTCGTTCCTTGCCTATCAGGACAGCTTGAAAAACGTTGGTGCTGATGAAGCCCCAGCGGATGAAGAAGACTAAGTCTCTCTTCATTCCGTTAAGTCGTTAGGAAACCGGAGGCCGTCCACCTCCGGTTACACAAGGTCTTACTTTTCTTCGAATGACACGACCCGTTTGTAAAGATGCCATGTTGTGTGGCCGAGCACTGGCAATGTAACCAGCAAGCCAACAAACATAGGGATCATTGAAGCCATCAATATCGCTGTGATGAGCAATCCCCAGCCTACCATGATCACCGGGCTTCCCGTCACCACCTTGAAGCTTGTGATCATTGCAGTCACAAAATCCACTTCCGTGTCCAGCAGCATCGGGAATGACACCACACTGACTGCGAACAGCAGCATGGCGAAAAACGCTCCGACAAGGTGACCAGCCAACAGAAACAGGAGACCATCAGAGGTCTCAAAGATCGTCTGCGCAAACTGCAGAAATGTGCCGTAGCCCTGCATTCCCAAAAAGAGGGCCAGCAACAGGTGGACCTTAAACATCCATAGGAACTGGATGAAGATGACGACAAAGGCCATCCAGGCAATTTCACCGCGGCGTTGCTCCCACATCAGCGTAAACAGGCCGCTCATGCGCGGTGTCTCGCCTGCCTGCAGTCGTCTGGAAACCTCATAGAGCCCTAAAGCTGCAAATGGTCCCAGAAGCAGGAAGCCACAGGCCAGTGGGTAGCTGATGTAGCTCATGTCCACCCAGAACGAGAGCAGCGTGACCAGTACCCCTCCGACGACAAAGAAGGCGCCAAAGGTCAGGCCAATAACAGGCGTCTTCACAAAGTCCAGAATTCCAAGCTTCAGGGAGCTTGTTATATCCTCCAGAGTAACCTGACGCACGATCGGTTTCGCCAGTTTGTGCTGTGAGTTTTGCGCACCCGCAGGCACAGTCAGATGATTGTCTGACATTCCGTCCCTCCCAATTTTCCTCCACGTTAAGTGTGCGCGGAAACTGGGATGAGCGCTACTGAAAATTTAAAGGGGTGCGTGAAAAATAGGTATTATTACGCAAATAGTCGGTCAAGCGACGCACTGATCAGGATGGAAAGCACCAGATCCAGAACCACCAGACCAATCGAGATTGAGAAGCTGCAGTCCCCTGCAACACGGGCAATCTGGAATCTGTACCACAGCACCCACCCGATGATCGGGAAGGTCAACATGATCAGCAGTTCTGAGGGAATGAGCCCCGCCATATAAAGCAGATACAGCAGCGTCTGCGGGAGCAGGATGATGAGCGTGCTCCAGTTGCGGACGATGATGTATGGTCCGTAGTTGCGTTTCAGCCCCAACGATCCAGCGAGAAGCCCAACAACGATCGGGAATGTGATCCAGTCGACAAACAGGGAGAGGAATTTACCGAAATACAGCTGGAAGCCCCCAGCAACCATCTCAGTGCTCTCTTGTCCCTGCGTGGTGAAATGCTCAACCATCAACGCATGCTCTGCGATCAGACTCAGCAGATAGAACGGAAGCAGGAGGAAGATGACCAGAAAGGAGCGCCAGAAGCCATCTGCAGACAGATCAAACTGCTGCAACGCTTCCGTCTCGCCCTTCATGATCCTCCAGGATGCAATGCAGGACTGGCGAATTTCCTGTGTGCCAAGAACCATCACAACACCCTGTTCCTTATTAGCTTATGCCTGAAAGTAATCTTGCAGGAAGCGGAGGTAAATGTCTGCGAGCTGCTCGATGTCAGCCACAGCAACGTGCTCATCAACTTTGTGCATGGTCTGACCAACAAGGCCGAACTCAACTACAGCACAATAGTTCTTGATGAAGCGTGCATCTGAGGTTCCGCCGCCAGTGGACAGCTCTGGTGTGCGACCAGTGACCGTCTTGATGGAATCAGACAAGGTCTGGATCAACGCTTCATCATGAGTCAGGAAGCTGTCGGTGGCTTCTCTGGCAAACTCTATGCTCCAGTCGAGGCCGTCCGGGGCCGCATCATTTAAAAGCTTCTCGATGTGCTGGCTCAGTGAGCTGACAGACCATTGATCGTTGAAGCGAATATTGAATTTCGCCATGACGTGGGCTGGAATGACGTTGGTTGCGGTGTTGCCAACATCAACAGTTGTGATTTCCAGATTGGATGGCTGGAACCGCTCGTTGCCTTTGTCGAGCTTAACCTCAGCAACGGCACTCAGTAGCTTGAGCATGCCTGGGACCGGATTGTCCGCAAGATGTTGATAGGCAACGTGGCCTTGAGTTCCGTTGACTTTGACAGTGCCCGTCAGTGACCCGCGGCGGCCAACTTTGATCGCATCTCCCAGCGCATCCGGATTGGTTGGTTCACCAACAATGCAGGCATCGAACACATGTCCCTGCTCTTTGGCCCATTCCAGCAGTTTAACGGTGCCATTGATTGCCGGACCTTCTTCATCGCCTGTGATCAGGAAGGAGATTTGGCCGGGAATTCCATCTGGATGCGCTTTAACATAGTCGATTGCAGCAGCGGCAAACGCTGCTACGCCGCCTTTCATATCTGCGGTTCCGCGTCCATGAAGCATGCCATCTGCGATGGTGCCGTCGAACGGACCGTGGGTCCAGGCTGCTTCATCTCCAACTGGCACAACATCAGTGTGGCCTGCAAACACAAAGTGTGGCTTGCCTGAGCCAATGGTTGCAAACAGGTTCTCGATGTCGGGTGTGTTCTCATCGGAGAACATCACACGGGAGACGTTGAAACCGGCGTCAGCGAGCAGCTTTTCAAGCGTGGTGAGAGCACCACCTTCAGCTGGGGTGACACTTGGACAGCGGATTAGGTCGCGGCAGATCTGTACCGCAGGAGAAAGCGTATCAGTCATGCCTCGAGATTTAGCTGTGCTGTGCCTGATGGTCAATCACGAGTTGCCAGCACTTCGTGATATTCACTGGCACATAGCAACGCAAAATCTCAACATAAACGCTTATTTTTTACGTTGTAATGGGCGGGTGTTGGATGCCGGACCGTATTTATTCGGGCCTTCCTGGCTCTTAAGGAAACCAACAATGATTGGCACCAGAAGGTTCAGGAATGGCAAGAAGAGTGTCAGCGCAACGAAACCAGTGACACCGCGGTCCTGTAACCGTTTGATCACCAGCATGAACACCATAAAGTTTGCGATAAGCAGCAAGGGGTACAGCAGCGGATTCGTGGTCAGCAGGTCACTGTAGGCCTGTGCCAATGTGAGATCTGATGTTCCGTTTTCGATATAGGTGTCGGCAAGCGAACTTGTGGCGACATTCACTGCGATGGATAAAACACAGAAGATCAGTGCCGTTGCCAGCCAGTAGACGCCTTTGGAGATGCGTCCAAACGGATTGCAAAATAACCACAGAAGGCTTGTTTTTCTTAGATTTTGCTCTGGCATTCTTTGATCACTTAAAGCAGCCGCCTTTCGTCAGACTGGCTGTGCTGCTCTAATCCCTCGTGGTCTCGCGTGTTGTTATCCGTAAACCGTTCCCCACCTTACGGGAATACGCTTTAAGAAATTTCAGTTCGCAAGGATGTACGCATATTGTGGGCCGCTTTCAAGAGGGGCATTGCGGCAAGACACAAGTGGCGGGAAAGATCTTTCCCCGTCACTACATAAAACATAGGTTTCTGAGCGTGTTAGCTGATTAGGAGCCAACCTTCACAGTATCGAGATATCCGCTTAGTGCTTTGGTGCAATTGATGCCCAGATCCCCAACAGCGTATCCGCCCTCCATCACAAACAAGGTTGGCTTACCTAGTTTGGCAATGCGGGCACCGATTTTTGTGAAATCATCCGTCTTCAGCTTAAACTGAGAGATCGGATCATTCTCATACGGATCCATGCCCAGAGAGACTATGATGACATCCGGCGCAAACTTCTCGATGGAGTGGCAGGCGTCTTCCATCGCCTCCTCCCACTGAGCCCATGCAGTGCCGTGTGGCAGAGGATAATTGTGATTGTACCCTGCGCCCTCTTTCAAGCCCCGCTCATTCGCATGGCCGAGATAATAAGGAAACTCAACCTTCGGGTCTGCATGGATGGAGAGGAACTGCACGTCAGCGCGGTCATAGAAGATTGCCTGAGTACCGTTGCCATGGTGGTAATCCACGTCAAAGACCGTGACCTTGGCAACGCCTTGATCTCGCAGGTATTGCGCGGCAATCGCTGCATTGTTCAGGAAGCAATAGCCACCATAAAGGCGACGGTGTGCGTGGTGCCCCGGAGGACGACAGAGTGCGAAGGCGGAGTTATCACCTGACAGGATCAACTCCGCCCCTGTCAGAGCGGTTTCCGCACTTTTGCGCGCTGCGACCCATGTGTGTTCGCCCATGGGCGAGCCAGCATCGAACGAGTAGAAACCGAGCTTGCCGTCAATGTGATCGGGCACAATGTCATGTCTGAGACCATGTACGGGCCAGACGAACGGGAAGACCTCTTCTACTGTGCGCCCTTCTGCCAGCCAAAGCTTCCAGAAATCCTGCAGAAAGGTGACATAATCTGCATCATGTACCTTGAGGATTGGGTCCAGAGAAAACTCATTTGATGTAAGCACCTCACCGAACTGCGCTTTTTTGAGGTGCGCAAGAACAATTTCGGCACGAGACGGGATCTCATTGGCAGGAACCAACTGCCCATCAGAGATTTCTTTGGTCGGGGCATGCAACAGCTGATCAGGTGAGAAAATGGTCTTCACTGTTATCGTCCTTTACAACAACTGATGTGCTGTCTCTCCTTTGCACATCAGATGAAACGGTACTCGGTTACTTGTAGATAGTGCTCAGTGGGTTGAAGCGTGGAACACGCAAATTCTTCGTGGTTTGGGCTGTCTGGCCAGCATTGAGGTTCCAGACACAGGCCTGCTCTTGGGCCATACATTTTGCCGCCAAAGCCCGGAACCGGGGTATTGAGGGAACTGCCGTCATAGAACTGGATGCCGGGCTCTGTTGACCAGACTTCCATCTTGAGCTCGGTCTCAGGTTCAAACACCACAGCGGATAGCTCAGGCTTTTTCAGACGGAACTGCCTGAGGCAGAAATTGTTATCGAAGCGTGAATCCTGTGCGTCGGCAATCTCGCGCATCTCACGGAAATCATAGGATGTTCCCGCGACATCAACGATTTCACCAGTCGGAATCAGCTGATCAGAAACAGGGAGGAAAGAGCGCGCCGGGATTATGATCTGATGCCTGGTAACATCCTCATGATCGCCTAGATTGAAGTAGCTATGGTGCGCCGGATTCAGCAGGGTTGGCTTGTCTGTGGTGCCGGAAAACTCAATGCGCAGCGTGTTGTCTTTGGTCAGGGTATAGCGGCAGGTGATCTGGACAGTGCCCGGGTATCCCTCTTCGCCATCCGGAGATTCCAAAGAGAGTAAAACGCTGTCCTCGCTGGCTTCTTCAATGGTCCAGATCCGATGGGCGAAGCCTTTGTGCCCGCCGTGCAGGTGATGTCGTCCGCCTTCGTTCACAGAGAGCTGAAATTCTTCAGAGCCAATTGAGAAACAACCGCTTGCAATGCGGTTAGCGCAGCGGCCTGCAGTCGCGCCCATGTGCGGGGAGTGGAGTTCATAGTCGCGCAGATTGTCAAAGCCGAGTGTCAGGTCGCGATCTCCCAGCTGCAGTCTGCGAACTGTGGCGCCATAGGTGAGGATGCTTGCGGTAAGGTTGCCGCCATGCAGTGTCACTTCTTTGACAATTTCCCGGTTTTCCAGTTCACCGAAATCACGAATAGCCACTGCTTTCCCTTTCCATTGCAGACCTGCCTCCCCTCAGGTCATTCATTCCATACCAACCTCCTATGAAACGAGAATTAGTACAAGCAAGACAAAAGGATACCGCCAGTCTAAGAGCAGCAGAAAGCAGGGTTTATTTTTTTTGGTTATCTTGGCGCGATCACGAGTTCTTTATTGCCGAGCGTGATTTTGCCAAGCCTGTTCAACGCAGACATCCCTAAAAGCACCTGTGAGAGCGCTTCATCTTTAAGGATTAGGCTTTTAACGTTGCGTATATGAATTGAACCCAAATAGAGATTTGAAATAGAGGCTGATGCCCCCGACGTGATGCCGTTTGCTGTGCGCACTTCAACAGTGAAATCTTCGTTGCGCACCCTTATGCCAGCCTTACGTGCGATGCTGTAAGGTATGGCGAGCAAACTTGCACCCGTATCAATCAGAGCTGAGGTCTTGTGACCATTGATCTTGATGGTCGCCATGAAGTGGCCGTTGGGAGACTTGCGGATTCTGGTGATGCGTTTTGAGGTTTTCTGAGGCTCGTTTACACTCTGAGATTCGTGCACCTCAACGACGCCCAGCAAGCGCTCTTCGAGCACCTTGGGCACAATCAACGCGACACAAATGACGACAACCATGACCCAGATATAACGTTGCACGTGCGCCCCCACATCTTCTGGGCACCACAACATCCCGGTCTTTCGCCGTGTTCAGAGATCACTCAGTGTTTTGCCCATTACTTTTCATAGGTATACAGCCGAGCCGAAGAAAAAGGCAAGAATTCTAATTAAAAACCTAAGATTTCCGGAGATCTACCTAGAACTCAGGTACAGGCGATTGCCGCAGCAAATTCTGACAGTCGAGTTCGGTTGAGGCGACCATTCACGCGTACGCCGCTGCAAACATCTACGCCGTAGGGTTTTACAGTCTCAACTGCTTCGATGATGTTCTGAGGGGTCAGCCCACCGGCAAGGAATACCGGAATATCGAGCTTCTCGACAATATGGCGGCTTAGATCCCAGTTGTGCGTTCGGCCTGTTCCGCCGAGTTCGTTTTCTGAAGGGCGGCCTGAATCGAGCAGAACCGCATCTGCAACGCGGCTATATTCCTGCGCGATTTCAAAGGAGTACTCGTCTTCGACATGAACAACTTGCACGATGCGTGTGCAGGCAGGCAGGTCCAGACGCAGTTCCTGATATTCGCCTGGGTCAATTGGTTTGACAATTTGAACCGTGTTGGTGCCGCAGGTGAGCACATGTTCGACGATGTCTTTTGCAGTGGTACGTGATGTGAGGAGCCAGGTTGCTACAGCTGGTGGGACTTGCCGGGCAATATTGAGAATGAGGTCATCTTCGATCACACCGGGACCGGACGGCATGTGGGCAACAAGACCGACAGCATCGGCGCCGCAAGCAACAGCGGTGGCTGCTTCACCCGAAGTTGAAATACAGCAAACCTTCAAACGGGTACGAGCTTTATTAGGCATTCCATCATCCCCTTGCGCGCATGACCTTACAACACGGTCTACACCTCATAAAGGACGAATACACAGTTTTGAGATGCGTATCGTCTCCGGTATTTCTGTCTGTATTTCTTGAGGATGCCTTCAAGAAAAAAGCGCCAGACCTGATGCCTGACGCTTCTAAACCAAGAAAGTTTATTTTGTACCGTACATCCGGTCACCAGCATCACCGAGACCCGGGATGATGTAGCCCTTTTCGTTGAGCTTTTCATCGATGGAGGCGGTGTAGATTGGCACGTCAGGATGTGCTTCGTTGAAGCGCGCAACACCTTCAGGAGCAGCCAGCAAGCAAACGAACACCATGTTCTTTGCGCCGCGCTTCTTCAGGCGGTCTACAGCGGAAATTGCAGAGTTTGCGGTCGCCAGCATTGGATCAACAACGATCACCAGACGCTCTTCCAGCTCCTGAGGCGCTTTGAAGTAGTATTCAACGGCTTCAAGGGTCTTAGGATCGCGGTAGAGACCGATATGCGCAACGCGCGCAGACGGGATCAGCTCAAGCATGCCTTCCAGCAGGCCGTTACCAGCACGCAGGATGGAGGCGAAGCAAAGCTTTTTACCAGCCAGAACCGGTGCATCCATTTCAGCAACTGGTGTCTCGATGGACTGGGTGGTCATCTTCAAATCGCGTGTTACTTCGTAGCACAGCAACAAAGAGATTTCGCGCAGCAAGCGGCGGAAGTCCTGCGTCGGGGTTGTTTTTCTCCGCATGTGGGTCAGCTTATGCTGGACCAGCGGGTGTGCGATTACGGTTGCGCCGGACATCGTGTTCCTCTTTTTCAACCCAGTCGGGTCTTTTATATGCAGCTGCCTTTTGTCAGCATGTACATGGCAGTGCGTGTCTTAGTTAGGCACCTGATATTCTCGGGTGCAATTGACGAAAGGTTATAGATCAAAAAACGGTTCCATCACTGATAATCATCAGGGGTGGAGATCCATCACCTCGTTTTTCAAGGGCAATTTGTCGTCCTGCAGCCCAAGACCCACCTTCCAGCACACATGCCAGTGGAAGCTGGTCCCGGGAGACAGACAAATCTGCCCGAATCCAATCCGCGAGCTTATCGAGAAGAGCGATCGTGAGCGCTCTCCATTCAACAACCAGCTCGCTGCTTACTTCGTGTTTGTTCAGGGACTGCTTTTGATCTTTCAGGCGCAGCACGCCCGTGTCCAAAAACAGTCCGCCATTGCGATGCTCAGCAAGGCCAGTCAAACCATCAATGTTTGTCATCTCAATACCAGCCCACGACAGAGGTTCAACTAAAGAATAAGCAATCCATTGAGAAAGTTTGTGAAGAGGGACAAGATTGGTGGTTTTGTCCTGAGTTGTGACTTTGGAATGACGCCAAGTGTCTCCAAGGATCACACCATCGATCTGCTCACGATTGGGCCAGATCGGCCCTAATCCATCCAGAACCAGCTCCAGAATCCGTTCTGCATCCAGAGGGCCCGTTTGCCCTTCCTCATAGAGGATATCGAAGAGACCGCCCGGACGTGGCTCGTCTTCTTTACCAAACAGATCATCACGAAGAGAAACAGCCTCTCCCAGACGGTTCAGCAAAGACAGTCGCCCATCCAGCCCGATGAGCTGGTTCTTCTCTGTGATTTGTAAGCCTTCTGCGAGTTCATCCTTGTCCAGACGGAACAAGGTGATGGCATCTGCCCTGAGTGGGTCCAGCGGCTCGTGAGAAAAGAAACCAGCCGAGAACATGGCCAGTGAACCAATCGCCAAACCCTCAGAATGCTTGAAGGTCTCATTGGTGATTGCTTCGCGATACGTCCAGTGTTCACCAGCGGCGGCATCCAGCAGCGCTGAAACAATCGCCAGATCGCAAGCTGCACGGCCCATGCCCTGCACATCAGAAAAGCGTCGCGCACCAGCCAGCATTCCCCAACGGTCTATGCCACCGGTCTCAAACTGGCGCCAGCGGGCATGAAACGGAATTTGCCGGTCTGGATAGGTGTTGTCGGTCGCAGCGAGTGTTCTGCGGGCAGCTTCTGCAAGGTGAGACAGATCAACAGCAAAATGCTCAAGTTCGCCCTGCAATCCCAGCTCCAAAAGCATATGTGAGCGTTCACGAACTGCTTTTGCGTTGAGCAAGGACAAAGCCTGCGATGCTTGCATCTCCATCTTCGTCGGTTCCTATCGTTTTGCCTGTTGAGGCCTGTAAAGCACTCGTATTTCTGGTTTGCCGGAGTGGGCCTTATGCAACGTCTGCCCCGAAGCTTAAAATGCCCCAGTGATCTTCGCTATAAAGCCCGCACCTTTTTATGAAGGTACGGGCTTTTTGCAATCTATGCTCTGAGGTTTTGAGCATAAGAAACCCGGCTATGCCAGTTTTCCTGCTTATGCACACTCAACTCAAGCAAAAACTCATGCTTCTTCAGTTAAAGTGTCCAAACGCTTTAGAAGAACAGCACGGGTTTCCTCATCAACAAACGCCGCTTCCAGCGCATTCTTTGTGATGGATTTCTGGATGTCACGCGTCCAGCCAAACACACGAGATGTTTCAACATACTCGTGTCCAAGCGTTGTGTGGAAGAATGGCGGATCATCGGAATTGAGGGTGATACGCACACCTGCCTGACGCAGCATGTTTACCGGGTGGAAGCGCAGGTTTGAATAGACACCGAGCGCAATGTTGGAATGTGGGCACACCTCAAGGGTAATTTCCTCATCCACCAGACGCTGGACCAGCGCGTCGTCTTCTACGGCACGCACACCGTGACCAATACGGGTGATCTTCAGGTAATCCAGTGCATCACGCACGCTTTCAGCACCACCGAACTCACCAGCATGGGCTGTGAGGCCGAGACCAGCTTCACGGGCCATAGCGAAGGCTTTTTCGAAGTCCTTTGCCGGGCCAATGCGCTCGTCACCAGCCAGACCGAAGCCTGTTACCATTGGGTGTGGGTTGTCGATGACGGCCTTGACTGCGCCTTCAACGGATTCAGCACCTTCATGACGCACACCGAGAGGAACCAGACGGCCTTCGATGCCTGTGTCAGCTTTTGCGCGTTCCAGACCGGCTATGAGGCCTTCCAGATAGGAGTTGTAGCTCAGGCCTGCTTTGATTGCATGATCAGGAGAGATAAACACCTCCGCATAGATCACACCTTCAGCTGCCAGCATCTTGTAGTAGGTTTCAGCCAGTTCTGCGTAGTCGCCCGGGCGGCGGAACAGAGATGCTGCAACATCGTACTGCTGAATAAAGGTGGTAAAGTCATGCCAGCTGTAGGCTCCGTTGGTGTCGAACAGATCACCCAGATCTACATCATAGCGTTGAGCCAGCTTTCTTACGAGCGTTGGAGGTGCTGCACCTTCAATGTGGCAGTGCAGTTCGGCACGTGGCACCACGTTCTGCTTTGGTCTCATTTCTTAAAATCCGTGCATTGGCTTGTCTTTAGCCCGAACAATCCAGTTGTCATCCGACCATTTTGCGGTTCCGTCTACCATATGTACAGCATAGGCATGGCGGGACTTATCAGAGCGGTTCGGAGCAGATTTGTGCGGCACAAGTCCGTGAAGGATAACAAGGGTCCCTTTGGGGGCAACAAGTGGCGCCGCATCATCTGCAGATTTTTCGAGTGGGGTTTCGTCTAGGGTCTCCATCACAAGGCCTTCGCCGTTGTAATGGAAGCGTTTGCGAAGCGGTCCTTGATGACCACCTGGAACGCCATACAAACCACCGTTGGTTTCATCCGCATCTTCCAAAGCGAACCAGAAGCCTGTGCAGGTCAACGGCGCTGTGTGGAGGAATGTGGAGTCCTGATGGTTGTTTACTTCTCCGCCGATGTGAGGCGGTTTGAAGATGTACATGGACTGAGCAAGCAGTGGCTCTGTCAGTCCGATATCTTTGGCCACGCGTTCCATTTTCGGGGAGCGTGAAAACTGTTCAAACACAGGATCATAGTCATGCAGGGCATGGCCGACTTTGTTCAGTGCCTGATGTTTGTCTTTGGTCAGAGCACCATTTTCGTCAAATGCTTCTGCCTCGAAGAAGAAACGGATTTTATCACCGCTTTCACGGAAATAAGCGTCCTTCGCATGCGTTTGCGCATTGGTCTCAAACACTGACGCGACTGTTGACGGGTCAAACTCGTCAATCAGGTGAGCCATGCGTGTTTTCAACTGATCGCACTCTTCCGGCGATGCAAATCCTTCAAGAACGAGGAAGCCGTCCTCTTCAAACGCCTGCTTCATCTCAGGCGTTAAGCTTCCATCTTGCTGTGCAGTAAACGTGCGAGCCTGCATGCTGCATTCCCCTCTCATGTAACACGACGGATGCCTCTCCCAGCATCCTCAGAGCATGCCGCGTTCCTTTAAAGTCACGCATCATGCTCTAACATTTTTATTGGAGTGAATTCTTGCCGTTTGATTGTGTCCAAACAAACGGAACGCACTCTAACAATTGCAAATCATAGGCAATTCAGAAATATATCGCGGTACACTAAACCGGGCAAACAATGCTTGCCCGGCTTATTTTCAAAATTTCCTACTGGATCTACAGAAAACTATTTCCGTTTTCGCCAGTTGAAATTCCAAGATGTTTGGCAACGGACTCGCCCATATCAGCGAAAGTCGGGCGTTTTCCGATGTTGGAACCCTTCTCGCCTTTCACCAGAGCCAGTACAGGAACATGCTCACGTGTATGGTCTGTGCCTTTCCAGGTTGGGTCACAACCGTGGTCGGCAGTCAGAATGAGCAGGTCGCCGTCGTTCATCTTTTCGATCATCTCTGGCAGGCGCTTGTCGAAGTGTTCCAGAGCTGCGGCATAACCCGGCACGTCACGGCGGTGGCCGTAGAGCATGTCGAAGTCAACGAAGTTGGAGAACACGAGGTCTCCGTCTTTCGCCAGATCCATTGCTTCCAAAGTGCGGTCAAAGAGCTGATCGTTGCCAGCGCCCTTCAGCAGTTTGGTGATGCCCTGTGCTGCATAAATATCGGAGATCTTGCCGACAGCAATCACCTGACGACCAGCATCTTCCAGACGATCCAGAACAGTTGGAGCCGGTGGCAGAACAGAATAGTCGCGACGGTTTGAAGTCCGCTCAAAGCCTGCTTCAGCAGAGCCCTCAAACGGACGGGCAATCACACGACCGATGTTGTATTCGTCTACCAGTGTGCGGCACTTCACGCAGAGATCCAGCAGGCGCTCAAGGCCAAAGCTCTCTTCGTGTGCAGCGATCTGAAGAACACTGTCCGCAGAGGTGTAGATGATTGGCTTGCCGGTTTTGACGTGCTCTTCACCGAATTCCTCGATGACAACAGTGCCAGAACCATGCGTCAGACACAGAACGCCCGGCAGTTCACCAACTTCGATGATCTTTTCGATCAACTCAGCAGGGAATGACGGGTTTTCATCCGGGAAGTAGCCCCAGTCGAATGTGACTGGTACGCCAGCAATTTCCCAGTGACCGGATGGTGTGTCTTTGCCGTTGGAAACTTCAGCAGCAAAACCCCAATGGGATTCTGGCGTGCCGGAGAAATCCAGACCTTTAATGTCTTTACCAGTGGATGCACGAGCGGCAGCACCCAGTCCAAGACGATCCATGTTTGGCAAGGAGAGAGGACCGCTGCGCAGACCTTCTTTATCGCCTTTACCTTCTGCACATGCATCGGCAATGTGACCAAGGGTGTCGGAGCCGACATCGCCAAACTTGTCAGCGTCGTCGGCTGCGCCGATACCGAAGCTGTCGAGTACACACATAATTGCGCGTGGCATTCGCGTTTCCTTAGTTTTTGGAGGACAGCTCTCAATCAGATAATTGTCTGCTCAAAAGAGGTGAGAGGCTGTCCTGCCAGTTAATTATTGCTGCGCAGATTAAGGCGCAATACGGTCACGGATTGTGTCGAACTCTTTAACGTCCGCTGCAGAACCGAAGGTGTAAGCATCACGCAGAACTTTCTCTGCACGCTCTACCTGATCTTCGGTGTGTGCGTGGATGACGGCGATTGGAGTTTCGCTGTCTACGGAAGTCCCAACACCAGCGATGTCTGTGAGACCTACAGCAGGATCGATTTCATCCGCTGCGGCACGACGACCACCACCAAGTTCAACAACTGCGAGACCAACTGCACGTGCATCAACACCAGTCACCAAAGATGCTTCTGGCACATGAATTGCGCGCTGGATCGGAGCCTTTGCAAGGTATGCTTCCGGCTTCTCCATGAAGTCGTTTGGACCACCGAGTTCACCGACCATCTTGCCGAAGAGTTCAGCTGCCTTACCGGAGGTGAAGGCTTCTTCCATCTTCTTCTTACCGTCATCAACAGAGTCAGCAAGACCTGAGTTGGCAAGACCTTCTGCACCAATTGCAACGGTCACATCCCACAGACGATTGTCAACGTGGGTGCCTTTCAGGAAGTCTACAGCGTTCTGAACTTCGATCGCGTTACCAGCTGCAGATGCCAGAGACTCGTTCATATCTGTGAGCAATGCGGTGGTTTTAAGACCTGCACCGTTTGCAACAAGAACGAGGCTTTCAGCCAGAGCTTTCGCGTCTTCGTAGTTCGCCATGAATGCGCCGGTGCCCCACTTAACGTCGAGAACCAGAGTTTCAAGGCCAGCCGCCAGCTTCTTGGACAGGATGGACGCGGTGATGAGATCAATGCTCTCAACAGTCGCGGTCACGTCACGAATACCGTAGAAGCGCTTGTCAGCAGGTGCGAGGTCACCAGTCTGGCCGATGATCGCACAACCAACTTCACGAACAACCTTGCGGAACAGTTCGTTGGATGGTTTTGCGGAGTAGCCCGGAATGGTTTCCAGCTTGTCCAGAGTACCGCCGGTGTGGCCGAGGCCGCGACCGGAGA
Source organism: Pseudovibrio sp. W74 (assembly GCF_001623085.1). Taxonomy (NCBI): domain Bacteria; kingdom Pseudomonadati; phylum Pseudomonadota; class Alphaproteobacteria; order Hyphomicrobiales; family Stappiaceae; genus Pseudovibrio; species Pseudovibrio sp. W74. The sequence goes on along the minus strand of NZ_LMCJ01000013.1, from coordinate 138,477 downwards.
TCATTGGAACAGCAGCACCGTTTGCAGCAAGTGCAGGTGCAAGCATCAGAGAAACGTTGTCGCCAACACCACCCGTGGAGTGCTTGTCAACGACTGGTGCGCCGATGTCGGACCAGTCAAGAACGTCACCGCTATCACGCATGCCGAGTGTCAGTGCAACACGCTCGTCAACACTGAGACCCTGGAAGAACACGGCCATTGCCAGAGCAGCAACCTGTCCTTCGGTTACGCTGTTATCAGTGATGCCCTTTACAAAGAACTGAATTTCTTCAGCTGTCAGGACTTCGCCTTCACGTTTCTTACGAACGATTTCTTGAGGAAGCATATCAGTAGGTCTCTTTAGTGTCGTTATCACGGCCTTCGATGCCAGCGAGCACTGCATCAAGCAGGCCACTTGCGCCGAAACGGAACGTTGCTGAGGATACCCAGTTGCTGCCCATCAAGTCGTCAGCCAGTTTCAGGTATTCAGCTGCTTCTTCTACAGTGCGCACACCACCAGCTGGCTTGAAGCCAACAACGCGGTGATCTTCCTTGGAAGTTTCACGCAGTACGTTGAGCATGATTTCCGCAGCTTCGAGAGTTGCGTTGACTTCCACTTTACCTGTTGAGGTTTTGATGAAGTCTGCACCCTGTGCAATTGCAATTTCAGAAGCCAGGTGGATCAAACGAGGATCCTTCAGCTCACCGGTTTCAAGGATAACCTTGAGCTGTGCTGGAGCAGGAATTGCGCCACGAACCTGTTTGATCTGATCTTCAGCGAAACCACGACGGCCTTCTGCGAATGCGCGATATGGCATAACGAGATCAACTTCGTCCGCGCCGTCAGCAACAGCCTTTTTGGTTTCTTCGATCACTGCTGCGGTGTCTTCACCGCCAGCAGGGAAGTTCACAACAGTCGCGATGCGAACTGGAGAGTTCTTCAGAAGCTCAGCAGCCTGCTTTACAAAGCGAGGCCAGATGCAGATGGCTGCAGTGTGACCGTAAGGTGTAGTTGAGCGCTCAATAAGTGCTGCTACATCTTCTGCAGTGCAGTCATCATTCAGGTTGGTTAGATCGATAAGTCCTAGAGCACGCTTTGCTATTTCTTTTGTTGATGCTTCGGTCATTTTGCCAGTTTCCTTCAAGCCATGTTTTTGAGGAAGGCACGCAAAATCTTTTTGATCTTGGCCGCTCCAAGCGGGGCCATTTCCTTGGTTTCATCATGAGAGAGGCCGTGGGCTTGTAGGCCAGCTCCCATATTGGTGATGGTGGAGATTGCTGCGACGCGCATGCCGAGGAAGCGAGACATAATCACTTCCGGTACAGTGGACATGCCAACGGCATCAGCACCGAGCACCTGAGACATGCGAATTTCTGCCGGAGTCTCGAAAGACGGGCCGGAGAACCACATGTAGACGCCCTCTTCGAGGTCTTCACCAGTTTCAGCAGCTGCTTTTTTGAGCTGCTCACGAAGCTCTGGATCGTATGCGGCGGAAAGATCGAGGAAACGGCTCTCGTCTTCTTCGCCGATGAGCGGGTTCAGACCAGACCAGTTGATGTGGTCATTGATCAGCATTGGAGAACCCGGCTTGATATTTTCACGCAGGGAGCCTGCAGCGTTGGTTGCAACGATTGTGTCACAGCCAAGTGCTTTGAGGGTCTCAAGCGGAGTGCGCATCACGGATGGGTTGCCGCTCTCATAGTAGTGTGCACGACCGGACAGAATAACAACCGGGACACCTTCCAGAGTGCCTGCAACCAGCTCACTTGCGTGCGCGGTAACAGAAGAGACAGGGAAACCGGTGAGACGGTTGTAAGACACGCGAACCGCGTCTTCCACTTCGTCAGCCAGAGAACCCAGACCAGAACCGAGGATCATCCCAACTTTATAATCACCTGGGCGAGCAGCGCGTACAATTTCCGCTGATTCCTTACCAAATCCGCTCATAATCAATCCTCAATCTGTTCATTCAATTCAAAGCCAGCAGGCAGCAGTTCTTCCATGGTGAAGGTTTTACGCAGACCTTCGAGGTTCGCGACATGGATTTTGATCTGCTTGTTGCTTGCAAATTCAGAAAGTTTTTGACGACACCCACCGCATGGTGTGCACAGCGCGGCGTCTGCCAGCACTACAACTTCATTGATCTTGGTGGAGCCACCGCGGATCATTGCCGCGATTGCTCCGCCTTCAGCACAGGTGCCTTCCGGGTAGGCGCCGTTTTCGACGTTACACCCGGAGACGACTTTGCCATCAGTGGTGAGCAATGCAGCGCCCACCTTGAAGTTGGAGTATGGCGCATAGGCGGTTTCTCGTGCCGCCTTTGCTTCTTCAAAAAGTTTGTCAAATGCGCTCATTATTATTGTCCTTATGTACGCTCTTTAACATATGGGATACCAGATGCTTTCGGTGGGATTGCGCGACCGATAAAGCCGGCAAGAAGAACCACAGTCAGCACGTAAGGCAGAGCCTGGAAGACCTGAACAGGCACTTCACCAATTCCAGGAATTTCCTGGCCCTGAAGACGGATTGCCAATGCATCTAGGAAACCAAAGAGAAGGCATGTGAACATGGCGTTCACTGGCTTCCACTTTGCAAAGATAAGAGCTGCCAGAGCAATAAAGCCCTTGCCCGCACTCATATCTTTAATAAATCCGGCGCCCTGAGCAACAGACAGGTAAGCACCAGAGAACCCGCAGAGAATACCACAAATGATTGTCGCACGGTAACGTAGCAGTGTTACTGATAGACCTGCTGTATCAGCTGCGGAAGGGTTCTCGCCTACTGCACGAAGACGCAGACCAAAGCGGGTTCTGAAAATGATCCACCAGGTCAACGGTACAGCAGCGAAAGATGCATAAACCAAAATGTTGTGACCAGAGATCAGATTGGCATAGATCGGACCCAGCACAGGCACGTTTGCCAGAGTGTCGGCGAATGGTAGCGTGAGGCTTTCAAAGCGGGTTGCCGGAGACAGAGCCGGTGTTCGTCCACCTTGAGAGAACCATGCCTGCCCCAGCAATACGGTCAGACCAGCTGCAAGGAAGTTGATCGCCACACCGGAAACCACCTGGTTGCCGCGCTGACTGATAGATGCATAACCGTGCACCAATGCCAGCATAACGGAAACCATGAT
>NZ_LMCJ01000013.1:63606-135304 GCF_001623085.1 Pseudovibrio sp. W74 | reverse complement strand
CCGATCCATGGGCTCTGGAAGACGTAGGCTGCGGCAGCGGCAGCAAAAGCTGCGCCGAGGATCTTACCTTCCAGACCGATATCAACGATACCGGAACGCTCTGAAAACAGGCCAGCAAGGCACGCAAACAGAAGAGGAGTTGACAGGCGGAATGTGCTGTCGAGAACGAGAATGATTGTGTCTAACATGTCCGTCTCCCTATGCTTCTGCTGTGCTTGATGAGAAGCGATCGAAGAACGCTACGACTGCTGGGCGGAACATATGCTCAAGAGCACCAGCGAAGAGAATAACCAGGGCCTGAATGACCACGATCATGTCGCGTGAGATTGTTGGGATTTCGAACGCCAGCTCTGCGCCGCCCTGATAGAGCAAACCAAAGAGCATGGAGGCGAGAATAATCCCGATCGGATGCCCTCGTCCCATCAGCGCTACCGCGATACCAACGAAGCCTGCACCACCTGCGAAGTCGAGAAGCAAGCGTGTCTGCTCACCCATCACAACGTTGATGCCCATCAAGCCAGCAAGAGCACCGGAAATCAGCATGGTTACAACAGTAATGCGAACCGGGGAGATGCCAGCGTAGGCTGCTGCATCCGGGTTTGCACCGAAGCTGCGGATTTCATAGCCAAGCTTGGTGTGCCAGATCAGAAGCCAGACCACCACGCAAACAGCAAGAGCGAGGAAGAACGCCAGGTTCACAGGAGACTGACCGAAGTCGAAGCTTGAGAAGACGTTTCTGAGCAGCGGAAGCTGACCGCCAGCCTCGAAGTTGCGAGAGGATGGGGACATCGTACCCTGAGGGATCAGGATGTTAGACAGCAGGTACACCATCAACGCGGATGCGATGAAGTTGAACATGATCGTCGTAATAACGATGTGAGAGCCGCGCTTAGCCTGCAGGTAGCCCGGAATGAATGCCCAGGCTGCACCGAATACGGCACCACCGATAATCGCGAATGGGAACGTCACCCACCATGGCACAAAGCGGTCCATGGCGAGGCAGACCAGAGCGATACCCAGGCCGCCGACATAGGCCTGACCTTCACCACCAATGTTAAACAGACCAGCGTGGAAAGCGACTGCCACAGCCAGGCCCGTAAAGATAAAGTTGGTTGCGTAGTAGAGGGTATAGCCAAAGCCTTCACCGTAACCCAGCGCGCCCCAGACGAGCCATTTAACGGCTTCGAACGGATCTTCGCCAATTACTACAACGACCAAGCCAGAGATGATAAATGCCGCGAGCAGGTTGAGGGCCGGTAAAACACCGTAGTCAACCCAACGAGGAAGTTGCCCCTTACTCATTTCTGTGTTCCCCCAAATGTCAGGTCAAAGCAAATTTTGTTGTTAAACAGGGAGTTCATGATCATTCTGCTGCCTCTTGATTGACACCAGCCATGAGAAGACCAAGATCCTGCTCTGTTGCTTCTGGCCCGCGTTCACCAACCACGTTGCCATCAAACATGACAATGATGCGGTCGGAGAGTGAACGAATTTCTTCAAGCTCCACGGATACAAGAAGGACAGCTTTGCCCTGCGCGCGCATGTCCATGATCCGGTTGTGGATGTACTCAATCGCACCGATATCAACACCGCGTGTCGGCTGACCGATCAGAAGAACGTCCGGGTTACACTCAATTTCACGTGCCAGAACGATTTTCTGCTGGTTACCGCCAGAGAACTTTGCAGCTGTCATTTCGGTGGTTGGAGGGCGAATGTCGTACTTCTCGATGCGTTCCTTAGCTTCCTTACGGATTGCATCTTTATTGAGGAACATACCTTTTGAGTATTTCGGTTCGCGATGGTAGCCGAGAATGGAGTTCTCATACTCTGCGAACTTGTTGACCAGCCCCATCCGGTGGCGATCTTCAGGTACGTGGCTCATTCCCTTGGTGCGCATTTCAGCTGCATTATGTGCCGCTGAGAGGTCCAGCGTCTCGCCTGACAGCTCCATCTTGCCGCTTTCGGCGCGGGTGATGCCGGAAAGAGCTGCGAGGAGCTCAGACTGACCGTTACCGGAAACGCCTGCGATACCAAGAACTTCACCTGCACGCACTTCGAAGGAAACATCCTTCACGCGCATCACGCCGCGATCATCCCGAACGTTGAGGCCTTCCACTTTGAGGAGAGGCTTGCCAACTTCGACTTCAGGCTTGTCCACTTCCAGAAGAACACTGCGGCCAACCATAAGTTCAGCCAGTTCTTCCATGGAGGTTTGAGCAGTTTTGCGAGAGGCCACCATTTCACCACGACGCATCACGGACACCGTATCGGTCACATCCATGATCTCACGCAGTTTGTGGGTGATAAGCAGAACTGTTTTACCCTGATCGCGCAGTACGCGAAGAATGCGGAAGAGGTGATCAGCTTCAGATGGTGTCAAAACACCGGTCGGCTCATCAAGAATGAGAATGTCTGCGCCACGGTACAGAGCCTTCAGGATCTCTACTCGTTGCTGCAAACCAACTGGCAATTCACCCACGACTGCGTCCGGGTCAATTGTCATGTCGTATTCGTCTGCCAAACGCTTAAGTTCGCGACGTGCGTTTGCTACACCATCTTTCAACAGTGCGCCGCCCTCAGCGCCAAGAATAACGTTTTCTAGAACTGTGAATGGATCGACGAGCATAAAATGCTGGTGCACCATACCGATGCCCTGCGCAATCGCGCTCTTCGAATCAGGAATAGTGGTTGTCTTGTCATCGATCTTAATTGTTCCGCTATCGGCATGGTAAAAACCGTAGAGGATCGACATCAAGGTGGATTTGCCCGCTCCGTTCTCCCCAATGATGCCGTGAATGGACCCTTTTCCTACAACAAGGTCAATGTCCTTGTTTGCTTGAACAGGCCCAAAACTTTTACTAACGCCAATTAACTCGATGGCAGGTACATTGCTTTCAGCCACTGTTGCCCGGCCTTTCTGGTCTATCAAATCAATAACTTGCGCATCAATCTCGTTCTTGCTTTCGAAGTACACCGTTTCAAAAGCGTTGCCCCACCCCCAGGAGAAGCAGAGAACAGATCCCAATGCAGTTATCCTCGTTTCCCCTTCAACCTTCGCTCCCAAAGGCTGAAAACTCTACTCGGGCTACAGGGGCGCAAGTCCCTCATAAATCCCTTCAAGACCGAAAGTCTGGAAGGAGTGGTCGTTCCGAAGAACCACCGTAAGCGAAAATGCCCACACCAGATAGTGCGGGCACTTTCCATTAGATTAGAACGGACAGGTAGAATCCACCATGTAATCGTGAACTTCTACTTTGCCAGAAATAATATCCATCTTTGCCTGTTCAACTGCAGACTGCATTTCTGCTGTGATGAGAGGCTTGTTATACTCGTCGTAAGACCAGGAAACACCATTCTCAGCAAGGCCGAGAACTTCAACACCTGAAGTCCACTTGCCTTCTTTAGCATCTGTCAGCGTCTTATCGACAGCAACATCTACTGCTTTGATCATGGAAGTCAGAACAGAACCCGGATGCAGGTGGTTCTGGTTGGAATCCACACCGATACCCAGCTTGCCTTCATCTGCAGCTGCCTGAAGAACGCCAGTGCCGGTCAAGCCTGCTGCGTGGAACACAACATCTGCGCCACGCGCGAACTGTGAACGAGCAAGTTCACCACCCTTGAGTGGGTCAGTCCATGCTGCGCCGGTGGTTCCGGTCATGTTTTCGATAATTTCAATGTCAGGCTTCGCGTATTTCGCGCCCTGCTTGTAACCACATGCAAACTTGCGGATCAGCGGAATGTCCATACCGCCAACAAAACCGATGGTGTCGGATTCAGTTGACATTGCAGCCAGAAGACCAACGAGGAATGAACCTTCACCTTCTTTGAAGACGATGGAACGCACGTTTGGCAGGTCTACAACGGAATCAACAATTGCGAAGTGCGTGTCAGGAAATTCCTTAGCAACTTTCTCCAGTGCAGCTGCCTGAGCGAAACCAATCGTGATGATTGGATCGAGACCACGTCGCGCGAAGTTACGCAGAGCCTGTTCACGCTGAGATGGATTCTGGATTTCAAAATCGCGGAACTTGATGCCTGTGCGTTCTTCGAACTGCAACGCGCCTTTGTAAGCTGCTTCATTGAAAGACCGGTCATTACGACCGCCGAAATCATAAACGACTGCGGGCTTGAAAGTTTCTGCCATAGCTCCAGTCGTCATGACTGCTGCTAAAGCAACTGCACCGAGGATTGTTGTGGTTTTCACGGTTTCTTCCTTATTATATCTTCCCGTAGAGCGGAAAGGACTCTCCCTTAAGAAGAACAGACTCCCAACTTATGTCGTTGCTTCGAGCTCGTTCTCTTTCAGCAGGCCAGCAAGTTCTCTGGCCAAAACCTCATCGATGATCAGATCCTTGATGATGCCGGTCGCCAATGCTGCCAGTGTTGCTTTCGCCTTGCGGTAACCGCCAACGATCGCGACAACATGCGCCTTGCGGACGTCATCAAAGTGCAATCCAACTGCTTTTTCGTTTAGAGAACAGGCCACTTCGTTGCCGTCAATGTCGACAAAGCGGCCCATCACGTCAGAACACGCACCGCTTTCCAGCAGCTCTTCACGTTCTTCAGAGGTAATCAGCTTGCGTTGTACAAGGTGGCCTTCCTTCTCAACGGACCCGATGCCGATGATGAAGAGTTCTGCGGCCTTCGCTCTTGCGAGCAGCTCCTGAACAGCGCCCTGAGACACAAAGGTGTCTCTTTCTGCTTTGGTTTCAGCAATATAAGGAACAGGAAGATAGAAACCTTCACCGCCTGTCTTCGCACATAGCTGCTGCACAACATCATACGGGTTGGCAGAAAGACGACGGGTGAGCGAGCCGGATACGGACAGCAGCTCAAGCTCAGGAAGGTGGACACGAGGCATCGCCTCGATGGTGGACTGGAGCGTGCGCCCCATGCCTACGCCAATGCGCTTAGGTGGATTCGTTGTAAAAAGTGAATGAAGGTATTGGCCAGCAAAAGATGAAACTGCCGTGAAAGAGTCTGTTTCGTCACCGCTGCCAAGATCCGGAGCAATAAAGCAATTTTCCAGATTCATTCGCTTACAGAGAAATTGTTCTAATTCAACGCATTCAGAAGGCCTGGCTTCGATATGAAATTTTATCAAGCCTTCTTTTTGAGCATGTGCTATTAGGCGATGAACTTTTGCAGGAGAAACCCCAAGGCGGCCAGCAATCTCTCCCTGAGTGCTTCGGCCAATGAAAGACATCCAAGCGGCCCTAATGGCCAAAGATGTGGTCCATTCGTCTGCCTTCATGGTCTAGCCTCTTATATTCCTATATGGCTTTCTGGAAATATCTCCAGAATCCATTCCCAATTTTCCTACCGAAATGCTCAGTTTCAGAGCTTCTGAGCACTCCCCCAAATCAGAGAAGAATATTTCTTCACCACGTGAGAAATATTTCAACCACACATTTGCATTAGGTGAAACGGAAGGTCAAGGAAATAAACTGCGCGATTTGCAGAATCTTATTGCTAGCTAACTAAACCACTGTTTTTGCCATACTAATAAAATCAAATAGTTTCAATTCAAGTACTTGCGGAAATTACTTAGGTTACGACTCACGTCTCAGGTCAAATTTGCAAAGCGATCATGAAGAAATTAATCAACTTTATGTAACATTTGATCAACTCTCAATATTTGTAAAATAAACAAAATATTTTCAACGCACTAACTGGCACAACATTTGTCGCCGCAAAATCTTCAGATTGCGTTTACTGGCAAATCAAACAGTTATTTTCCGCAGAGCCAGCTTAATACAACCCTATATATATCAATGCTAGTGAATGGTCTTCCACATTCATGGATGACCGTGGGAATACTATGGATGTAACCTGTTTTCGTTAGCTCAGTGCCGATTGCAGCAAAACAAAAAAATTGAGGCGGGGAGGTCCGTGACCGGGACACCCTGAACCTTGCAAAAAAGGAGGCTGAAAATGCGGCCCATGTGCACAAAACCCCTCACTGCGATTGCGGGCGCATTCGCACTTGGTGGTTTCTTGTTTTCTACCCCCATTCTGGCAACTTCCAATACTCATGCATCTTTGAACTTTGATATGTCCAAGGAGGTGGACCTTGAACTGGTTCTGGCCGTGGACATTTCTCAAAGCATGGATCCAGAGGAACAGCGCATTCAAAGAGAAGGGTATGTTGCGGCACTGACATCTGACGAGGTGCTTGATGCGATCAAATACGGCCCCATCGGTCGCATTGCTGTTGCCTACATGGAGTGGGGCGGCAAAGACGAGCACTTTGTTGTTGCGGACTGGACCATTATTTCGGACGAGGCAACTGCGGGTAAGTTTGCAGGCAAGATTGCCGAAGCCCCCTTGCGCCGGGTGCAGCGCACTTCCATCTCCTCCGCGCTGACACAGGCGGTCAATCTGGTCATCGCGAACGAATACAACGGCATGCGTCAGGTCATCGATATCTCCGGCGATGGTCCAAACAATCAGGGCAGCGCTGTCACCGAAGCGCGTGATGCTGCGATCGCGCAGGGTATGACAGTCAACGGTCTGCCTTTGATGCTGAAGGAAGAGAGCATTTCGTGGCAATCCATGCTGCATCTGGACCATTATTATGAAGACTGTGTCATTGGTGGACCTGGGGCATTTTCGATTCCAGTCCGCTCCAAGGAAGGCTTCAGTGATGCCATCCGCATGAAGCTTGTGCTGGAGATTGCCGGTCTTGTCGATGACAAACCCAAATTCATCCGCGCCAAGTCACGCAGAGATATGGTCATGTGCTCTTTGTTCGACTGATGCTGCTGGCTCCGAAATGTTTCGGAAACCTGTGTATGACCTGCTGCCGTTTGTCGCCGCTCAAATATCAGTCACAAACGGCGCAAGTTGACTCTTTCAAAGCCTGTCAAGACGCGCTAAAGGATAAGTAATCCCAAGAGACTTAGAGCATGCCGTGCACAGTTTCAGGCAAGCTCTAAGTTTTTGTTTCTGCGTGTCCCTCTCCGAAAAACGGAACCACCTTTCAGGGATGCGCTCCAGCGACGTGTTGACGGAGCCCAAATGACCGAGCGTAGAACTCTCGCCCTTATCGCCCACGATGCAAAAAAAGACGAAATGGTCGCGTTTGCCAAATTGCACGAAAGCAAACTCGCTGACTATAAGCTCTTTGCGACGGGGACAACGGGTGGCCGTATTCAGGATGCATGCCCATCTCTGGATGTAGAACGCATGAAAAGCGGCCCGCTTGGTGGTGACCAGCAGATTGGCGCAATGATTGCTGACCGCGCCTTGGATGGCCTGTTCTTCTTTGTCGACCCCCTCTCCCCAATGCCGCATGATGTGGATGTGAAAGCGTTGATGCGTCTGGCGCTGGTCTACGATATTCCAATGGCGTTGAACCGCAGTACAGCAGACATCATTTTGCGCTCTGCACGCTTAGCGGGACTTTCCACTTCCTCGCAGACACCAGAAATTTCCAGCCAACAATAAAGTCAAATTTATAAATGCTGCACTCTGCTCCGCTTACAAGAAACCTACCCTACCCGGTCCTTGTCGCTGACATCGGCGGCACGAATGCTCGCTTTGCGTTGATAGAAGGCCCCAATGAGCCAACCAAGCTTTGTGGTCAGGAAGGAACGAAGGCGCATGCAACCATTCAGGATGCCATTCGTGCCGGAGTTCTGGAACAAGGCTACGCTGCGCCACGGTCTGCGGTGCTGGCTGTTGCTGCTCCCGTTTCCAGCGACCGGATCGCCCTGACCAATGCAAGCTGGGTGATTGAGCCTCCCGCTCTCATCAAAGAGCTTGGTCTGGAACAAGTGGTTCTTCTCAACGACTTTGAGGCACAGGCGCTTGCCTTGCCATCCCTTTCCCCAGTCGATCTGGATCAGGTGGGCGGCGGCGTGGCTGAGCAGAACGCGACCAAGTTTGTTGTTGGTCCGGGTACTGGCCTTGGTGCTGGTGCGATGATCCGCTCCTGCGGAAAGTGGATTCCGGTTCCCGGCGAAGGCGGCCATGTTGAGCTTGGCCCGTTGAGTGAGGAAGAATACCGCATCTGGCCGTATATCGAGCGCATTGGCGGGCGTGTTGGTGCCGAGCAGGTTGTCTGTGGTGCCGGCCTTGTGCGCCTTGCTAAGGCTGTGCTGCAGGCTGATGGGGTGCATCGTACCTATGAGAAGCCATCGGATGTGCCTTTGGCGGCGGATGATGGTGATGAAGTTGCGCAGAAAGTGCTGCGCTTGTTCAGTGCTGCACTTGGCCGTGTTGCGGGGGATTTCGCAATCACCAATCTTGCGCGCGGCGGTGTGTATCTGGCGGGCGGCATTCCGCCGAAGATCTCGCATTGGCTGCATGGTGGTGAGTTTCGGGCTGCTTTTGAGGCCAAAGCTCCGCATGAAGGCATCATGAAGTCTATTCCGACTTACATCATCACGCACAAAAGCCCTGCCCTTGAAGGCCTCGCGGCTTATACCCGTGCACCTGATGAGTATCTTGTGGACCTGACGGGCCGTAGCTGGCACCGCAAGGACGCCAAGACAGCAGATTAGCCTTGTGCTTAAATTCCAAATTGACTGGAAGCAGCTTTGCATAGATTAAGGTCTGTGGAGCTGCTTCCTCTTTTTTGACGCCTACTTTTTCGCGGAGCCCATGACGTCTTCCTCTTTGCCAATCGAAGCGATCCTGCCGGACTTGCTCTCTGCTCTTGAGCAAAACACCAATGCGGTTCTTGTTGCCGAGCCGGGTGCGGGTAAGACGACCCGTGTGCCGCTCGCCCTGCTGGATGCTCCATGGCGAGACGATGGTAAGATCCTCGTGCTGGAGCCTCGGCGCCTTGCAGCACGTGCTGCTGCGCGACGAATGGCGCATACGCTGGGTGAGAGCGTTGGCGAGACAGTTGGTTACCGCGTGCGTATGGACAGCAAGGTTTCAGGCAAAACACGCATTGAGGTGGTGACGGAAGGTGTCTTCACCCGCATGATCCTTGATGATCCTGAGCTTTCCGGTGTGGCTGCAGTTCTCTTTGATGAATACCACGAGCGCTCCATGGACGGAGACCTTGGGCTGGCGCTTGCTTTGGATGTTCAGGAAGCGTTGCGCGATGACCTGCGCATTGTGCCGATGTCCGCGACGCTGGATGCGGCTGAAGTTTCCAAGCTTTTGGATGATGCACCAATCCTGAAGAGTGAAGGCCGGCAGTATCCGGTTGAGACGCGCTACATTGGCCGCGATCCGCGTGGAAGGCTGGAAGATCAGGTGGCGCGGGCTGTTCGTTCAGCATTAGCTGAAGAGACAGGCTCTGTGCTTGTATTCCTTCCAGGTCAGGGTGAGATCAAGCGCACGCAATCCTTGTTAGAAGGACACGTTGCTGCTGATGTGAGCATTGCACCTCTTTATGGCGCTTTGGATAGTAAGGCGCAGGATCTGGCTGTTCGTCCTGCCAAGCCCGGTCAGCGAAAAGTGGTGCTGACCACAGCCATTGCGCAGACGTCCCTGACTATTGAGGGCGTGCGTATTGTGATTGATGCAGGTCTTTCCCGTGTGCCGCGTTATGATCCGCAAACAGGACTGACACGTCTTGAAACCGTGAAGGTTTCTCGTGCAACTGCAGAGCAGCGCAAGGGGCGCGCGGGCCGTGTGGAATCGGGCATATGTTATCGACTTTGGGAAGAAGCGCAGACGAAGGCCCTTCCTGCTGCTGAAAAGCCAGAGATTTTGGAGAGTGATCTTTCCGGACTTGTGCTTGATGTCGCCAATTGGGGTGTTTCTGATCCCGCTCAGCTGAAGTTTATGACACCGCCGCCTGCTGCTGCCTGGTCTGAGGCTAAAGAACTTCTGGAAGAGCTCGACGCGCTGGATGCAGATGGCAGCCTGACCAAAGCTGGGCGTGACCTTGCCGGACTGCCGCTGCACCCTCGTCTTGGGCACATGCTGGTGCAAGCCTCACAAGAAGGACAAGCCGAGCTGGCATCGCTGATTGCCGTGATTATTGGTGAGCATGGTTTAGGCGGTCGCTCGACTGACCTGCGAGATCGCTTACGCCGTTTGATGCAAGACCAGAGTCCACGAGGCAAAGAGGCACGGGCGCAGGCCAAGCGCTGGGTGAAGCTTGTTGGCGAACGCCCCTCTGAGCGTGCCAATTTTGAGGATGCGGGCGATATCCTGAGCCTTGCCTATCCTGACCGCATCGCACAGCAACGTGGTGCCCGGGGCAGCTTCCGCCTTGCCAATGGGCGTGGTGCACAGCTGGAAGAGAGCGAGGCGCTTTATGCCGAGAAATTCTTGAGTATTGCTGAAGTGACCGGTACAGCAGCTCGCGCACGTATCTTGCTGGCTGCGCCGCTTTCCCTCAATGAACTCGAAGCCCGCTTTGCCTCTCACATCCGCGAGAAGGAACAGGTGCAGCTGATGCCAGATGGCGCCATCAAGGCCGTTCGGCAGCGGGTCCTAGGCAAGTTGGTGCTGAACGAGAAGAAAATCTCTGATCCCGATCCAGAAGCGATTGTTGATGCACTGCTTGACCAGATTGCCCGTAAAGGTGCGGCCCGTCTGCCATGGAGCAAGGATCAATTGCGCTATCGCGGACGCGTAACTTATCTGCGCGAGACTGCTGGGAAAGAATGGCCGGACTTGAGCGATAAGGCTCTGAATACAGACTTTGAGTGGCTGCGTCCGTTTCTGGCAGGGAAGACAGCGCTGTCTCAAGTGAGTGCGGGCACGTTGGGGGACGCGCTTGCAACGCTGGTTCCGTGGGAGTTGAGTTCGGAGCTGGACAATCTGGCCCCCTCACACTTTGTCGTACCCACCGGATCGCGCATTCCGATTGATTATGATGGCGAGCAAGGGCCGATGCTTTCCGTTCGGGTGCAGGAGTTGTTTGGCCTTGCGGAGCACCCAAGCATTTGCGGTGGGAAGGTTCAGCTGGTGCTGCAACTGCTCTCCCCTGCTCAGCGGCCTATTCAGATCACCAAGAACCTACCTGGGTTCTGGCAAGGGTCCTGGGCGGATGTGAAGGCTGATATGAAGGGGCAGTACCCAAAACACCCGTGGCCTGATAATCCGCTGGTTGCAGAAGCTACGCGTCGGGTGAAACCGCGCAAATAAAAAGCCGAAGAGCATAACGCTCTCCGGCCTTCTAAAACTCAAAGATGAAAAGCTTATTCGCCTTCATTTGCAGGAGTTGCCTGCAGCAGGCCGTAGCGCTCAACGCCAATCTTTTCCAGAAGTTCCAGCTGGGTTTCGAGGAAGTCAATGTGACCTTCTTCGTCTGCCATCAGGTCTTCAAAAAGCTTCATGGTGACGTAATCACCTTCATCACGGCAAACTTCGCGTGCTTCTTTGTAAAGAGCACGAGCGGAGTATTCACCTGCCAGATCGCATTCAAGGCATTCCTTGAGGTCCTGACCGATGCGCAGCGGATCGAGTGTCTGCAGATTCGGGTGACCTTCGAGGAAAATGATACGCTCGATCAGTTTATCGGCGTGTTCCATTTCCTCAATGGATTCTTCACGTTCTTTTTTTGCAAGCTTTGTGAAGCCCCAGTCTTCAAGGAGACGGTAGTGCAGCCAGTATTGATTTACTGCGGTCAGCTCGTGGCGTAGAGCCTTGTTGAGATATTCCAGTACTTTAGGTTCACCCTTCATGTCACTCTCTCCTTGACAAATTGAGGTATTGACCTTTTTTAGAATAATTCCAAGTTACTGTCCAGAGTCATCTTTAACTTGTTCAGCCTCAGCGTATACAACTTCGATGATGCTTTTAAAGCAACCACCACATTTTGGCCTGTACCCAAGGTGACGAAATACCGCGCCCGGAGTGGGGACTCCCCCCTCAGGATTCTCGCAAAGCTCACGTGCAGCTTGTTTTATTTGTTTGTCATTAATGACGTTGCAGTGACAAATGATCATTGTTGGTTGCTTTCGGGCTCCCAATTTCGCTTGCAAAGCATTATATAAACAGTAGATCTTTTAAAACTAGAGAATAATACTCCAGTTTCCTGCAGTCCTATCACGAGCAAAGCCCCTATGAACACCAACCAAACGACGAAGGATCTCCGCAAGACAATCGTCTTAACGGGCGCAAGCCGTGGAATCGGCCACGCAACCGTAAAGAAATTTTCTTCAGCGGGTTATCGGGTCATTAGCTGTTCCAGACAACCATTTTCTGACAAATGCCCTTGGCCATCCGGGCCGGAAGACCACATTGAAGTGGACTTGGGTGATGCAGATAATCTGGAAAACGCCGTTCTCCAGATCAAAGAGCGTCTGAAAGACAACGGCTCCATGCTTCATGCCCTTGTCAACAATGCGGGTATCAGCCCGAAAGACGAGGAAGGCCAACGCCTCGATTCCCTGACAACCCCAATGCAAACATGGCGAGATGTGTTTCAGGTAAACTTCTTCGCGCCAATTATGCTGGCTCGCGGTTTGTTTGATGAGCTGAAGGCTGCGAGAGGTTCCGTCGTGAACGTCACGTCCATCGCCGGGAGCCGTGTGCATCCGTTTGCTGGAACAGCTTATGCGACTTCCAAGGCGGCTCTTGCTTCCCTGACACGCGAGATGGCTGCTGACTTTGGGCCACATGGCGTTCGTGTGAATGCGATTGCTCCGGGTGAAATCGACACTTCGATTCTCTCACCAGGTACCGAAAAAATCGTCGAGACCATTCCGATGCGCCGTCTTGGCAGCACGACAGAAGTGGCAGACACCATCTACTTCCTGTGCTCTGCTCCATCTTCTTACGTGACAGGCGCTGAAATACATATCAACGGCGGTCAGCACGTATAAACGCGTTCTTATGTGAAACGTGAAAGGGGCGCTTTGGGCGCCCTTTTTTGTTGCAAGCTTGCGTGCTGAAGAGCGCCAATCATTGGCAATATTTCTTAGCTCTTTTTTATGGAACCTCTGATTTAATTAGCTGGTTGCATCAAGAAGTGTTGGGGGATCAAACACATGCCAGCGGTCAACTTAAAGAGGGTGCCCGTCGTTTTGTACGGCATGGTGTTTCTGATCGTGCTGCTTGGCATTGTTCAGCAGGTGTTCGTTGACACCATTGGCATTGAAACGCCTTTGAAAGACCTGCGGCATATTTCTCTCGATGAAGAACTCAACCTCGGCGCATGGTTCTCCTCCATGGTGATGCTCTGCATTGCTGGATTGACCGCTCTGATTGGCATCATTGAACGACATTCCAAGAAACCGCAAAACTGGCCCTACTGGTTGGTGCTCGCCTTTGGTTTTCTCTACATGTCCGTTGACGAGAACATCGCAATCCATGAAGTCACGATCGATCCGCTACGCAATGCGTTTGACCTGAGTGGCGCTTTCTACTTTGCGTGGGTGTTGCCTGCTGTGGTTCTGGTTGGAACGCTTGGGCTGATTTATCTTCGCTTTCTCATGCGGTTACCAAGACGGTTTGCTGTTCTGTTTGTACTGTCAGGCAGCATCTATCTGTCCGGTGCGATTGGTTTTGAGATGCTGGGAGCCGTGTTTGCTGGCAGCGAAGGCTATGATGCGCTTGGCTACAAGATCTTCTACATTTTGGAAGAGACATTCGAGCTGGTCGGTCTGACGACCTTTCTCTCTGCTCTGCTTGCCTATCTGGGTGAAGTTCACCAGTACGCGGCCATTACATTCCAGCGATCAATTCAGGCTGGTTATGTCACACCAGAGAAGTGAGGAGAAGGGACAAAGCCCCTTCCCCCAATGTGTTAGCTGGATGCTGCAACAGCACGCTTCGCCATGACCGTCACCAGATTAGCGCGATAGGCAGCGGTACCGTGAAGGTCTGAAAGCATGTTGTCAGCAGATGGTGCCATGCCTGCAACAGCATCGGCAGACCAGTTGCCATCCAGAGCTTTTTCCATGTCAGGCATGCGGAAAACACCATCCTGACCAGCACCTGTCACAGCCACACGAGCACCCGCTTCGGTCTTTGCTACAAAGACGCCAGCCATTGCATAGCGAGAGGCAGGATTAGGGAACTTCGCGTATGCAGTGTTCGATGCGACCGGGAAGACAACCGCAGTCACGATCTCATCTTCATCCAGTGCAGTTTCGAACATGCCAGTGAAGAAATCCTGCGCAGAGAACTCTCGCTTGTTGGTCTCGATGGTTGCCCCAAGAGCCAACAAAGCCGCGGGATAATCCGCTGCAGGGTCATTGTTGGCGACAGAGCCACCAATCGTGCCCATATGGCGGACATGCGGGTCACCGATTGTGCCTGCCAGATCAGCCAGTCCTGGAAGGACAGCCTTGATATCTTCATTGGCCGCGACATCTGCATGGCAAGTTGCTGCACCGATGCGGATTGAGCCATCAGCCTGCTTTACAATGCCGGAGATTTCTCCGATGTGGCGCAGGTCAATCAGATCACTTGGCGCTGCCAGACGTTGCTTCATGGTTGGGATCAAGGTCTGACCACCAGAAAGCAGTTTGCCGTCATCAGCATTTTTCAGCATTGCCGCTGCATCTGACACTGTTGATGCGCGATGATATTTGGTCTCGTACATTTTTAGCCTCCCATCCCCTAAAGGGGTCTTTGGCAGAGTTGCTATGAGTTAAGTTCAGACAATTCAGTTTTCGGGTACGGAATAGCTTCCAGATCGGAAAAGAAAATCTTGCGATTTTGCTCACCGTGGATCAGTTGGCCAAGCCGTGCAGCTCTTTCAAACAGAACTGAGGCTTCGCCTTCTTCCCCTGCCAGCAATGTGGCGCGTGCCAGAAGTTCAGAGGCGTAGGCGTGGTCAAAGTCTGCCATATCCTCTTGATGAACCTCTGTCAGGTCCATGGTCTGCCGGGCGTAACGCATTGCAGCTTCACGGTTTCCAAGCAGAACATGGATACGGCCTACCAGCCACAAACCACGTTGGTGATGGACTTTCGTTCCGGCCTGAAGCCAGTGCCAAAGGCTGGCGTGGGCGACATGGAGCATCTCGTCATTTTCCTCGGGCGAGCGGCTCTCATTTTCTAAGAGAGCCCATGCGCGCTGATTGAGTTCGATGGCGATGAACTTGTGATCCAATGTCGATTTAGCGCCAGCCTGTGCCATTGATTACTCCGCTGCCTGCTTCATGCCGTTGTCCTGAATGAGCTGCCAGACGCGGTTTGGCGAGGCAGGCATATTCATGTCACGAATGCCAAGGGCGTCCGTCACGGCGTTGATGACAGCAGGTGGTGACCCAATCGCGCCAGCCTCTCCGCAGCCCTTCATGCCGAGCGGATTGCCCGGGCATTCAGTGACTGTGGTTTCCAGCGTGAAGGACGGCACATCATCCGCACGCGGCATGGTGTAATCCATGTAGGACGCTGTAAGCAGCTGACCGTCTTCGTCATACTGGGTGTGTTCCAGCATGGCTTGACCGATGCCCTGCACCAAACCACCGTGCACCTGACCTTCCACAATCATCGGATTGATGATGGTGCCGAAGTCATCAGCTGCGACAAAGTTCTCGATGGAGACAACGCCCGTATCCGGATCAACTTCGACCTCGCAGATGTAACACCCTGCAGGGAACGTGAAGTTAGTTGGATCGTAGAAGGCACCTTCCTTCAGGCCGGGTTCCATGCCTTCCGGCAGGTTGTGGGCTGTGTAAGCTGCCAGAGAAACTTCGGTGAAGGTGAGTTTCTTATCGGTTCCGGTGACTTTCAACTCACCGTTCTCGATTTCGATGTCCCCTTCGGACGCTTCCATCAGGTGCGCTGCGATCTTCTTCGCCTTGGCTTCGACTTTGTCGAGTGCCTTAGCAATTGCAGACATACCAACGGCACCAGAGCGGGAGCCATATGTGCCCATGCCCATCTGCACTTTGTCGGTATCACCATGGACGATGGAGATGCTCTCCGTTGGCAGGCCAAGCCGGTCAGAGACCAACTGAGCGAATGTGGTTTCGTGACCCTGGCCATGGCTGTGCGACCCGGTCAGAACCTCAATGGTTCCAACGGCATTCACACGAACCTCAGCAGATTCCCAAAGACCTACACCTGCGCCGAGTGAACCGACAGCCTGAGATGGTGCGATACCACATGCCTCAATGTAGCAAGACATACCGATACCACGGAGCTTGCCAGCCGCTTCAGACTGAGTGCGTCGCTGAGCAAACCCATCATAATCGATGGCCTTCATGGCTGCATCAAGAGAGGCTTCATAATCACCAGCGTCATAAGCCATGATCACTGGTGTTTGATGCGGGAACTCGCGCACAAAGTTGATGCGGCGGAACTCAGCTGGCGCCATGCCAACTTCTTTTGCAGCCGTTTCCATCATGCGCTCAACCACATAGGTGGCTTCCGGACGTCCTGCACCGCGATATGCATCCACTGGAGTGGTGTTGGTGTAGACCGCTTTCACATTCGCGTAGATGTTTGGAATGTTGTACTGGCCCGACAGCAACGTCGCGTACAGATAGGTTGGTACAGAAGATGAAAACAAAGACATGTAAGCGCCAAGGTTGGCGACTGTCTTCACACGGAACCCGGTGATTTTGTTGTTCGCATCCAGAGCCAGCTCTGCGGTGCTGTGGTGATCACGACCATGCGCATCTGTCAGGAAGGCTTCTGTACGGTCGGAAGTCCACTTAACGGGACGGCCAACACGCTTTGTTGCCCAAAGACAAGCAATCTCTTCGGGATAGATGAAGATCTTGGAGCCGAAGCCACCGCCAACATCCGGTGCAACTACGCGCAGCTTGTTCTCAGGTGCCACGTTGTAGAACGCGGAGAGTACCAAGCGTGCCACATGCGGGTTCTGAGAGGTGGTGTAAAGCGTGTAGTGCTCTTCTGACGGATCAAAATGCGCCAAAGCAGAGCGTGGTTCCATCGGATTTGGAACAAGGCGGTTGTTGTCGATGTCCATCCGGGTGATGTGTGCTGCGTTTGCAAACGCTTCATCCGTTGGAGCTTCCTCGCCGATCTCCCAATCGTAGATGAGGTTACCAGCGGCTTCCGGATGGAGCTGTGGTGCGCCATCTTTCAGAGCGTCAAGACTGTCAACGACAGCTGGCAAGTCTTCATATTCCACCACAACAGCTTCTGCTGCATCACGTGCCTGCTGCTGAGTATCAGCAACAACAACTGCGATGGCCTGACCGACATAACGGACTGTTTCCGACTCCAAAGCACGGTACGCGCCCATGTTCATTGGAGAACCATCTTTGGAATGGATCATCCATCCGCAAATGATGTTGCCGATGCCGTCCGCGACCAGCTGATGTCCGTTCAAGACTGCATCAACACCCGGCATTTTCATCGCGTCATCTGTGTTGATGGACTTAATGCGTGCATGAGCGTGTGTTGAGCGAACGAAAGCGGCGTGGCCCATGCGTTGCATGGTCATGTCATCGGTGTAGCGGCCATTTCCGGTAATAAATCTTTTGTCTTCTTTGCGCAGCACTCGTGCGCCGATTCCTTCTGCTGTCATTTCCATCCCCTCCCGGAAGGTTGACTTCAGCAACTGTTCATAGGCTCCAGCAGTGCAACGCACCTGAAATAAGGTGCAGCTGGATCAACGATCAGTTGAATTTCCGAATTATTCTGCGGCTTCGAGAACTTCGGCCATTTCGTCAGCTGCGGCTTTGATTGCCTTGACGATGTTGTGGTAGCCGGTGCAGCGACAAATGTTGCCTTCCAGCTCATGGCGGATTGTTTTCTCGTCGAGATCTGTTCCCAGGCGATCAATCATATCGATTGCAGACATGATCATGCCAGGGGTACAGAAACCGCACTGAAGACCGTGGTTTTCCTTGAAGGCTTTCTGCATGATGTGCAGTTGGCCATTTTGGGAAACACCTTCAATTGTGGTGACAGCAGACCCAGTTGCCTGAACGGCAAGCATACTGCAGGACTTCACTGCTTTACCGTCCATGTGCACGAGACATGCACCACACTGTGAGGTGTCACAGCCGATGTGTGTTCCGGTCAGTCCCTGATTTTCGCGCAGAAATGTAGACAAAAGAGTGCGGTCTTCGACCTCACCAGAAATCTGCTTTCCATTCACCGTCATAGAGACAGTCGTCATGGTTTTCCTCCCTCAAAAAAGCCTGCAATTTCGCGTCCGCAGACTATGAAGCCAACAGCCTTGGTCAGGATCTCCCGTCCTATCAAGGCAGTTGGTTGTAATTTAGGCCATTGGCCTTGTTATTCGGCGGGGCCGTTAGCTTACAAAGCGCCCTCTACGCGCCTTGCAAAATCCGACCGCCAAATTCCTAGTTTCAAAGTAACCAATAAAGAGCAATCAAAACAACCAGAGCCATAAGGCCCCAACCCAGCGGACCACCTAAGAATCCCTTGCCCGCTGCAACTTCTACCTTCTCCTCAACGTCTTTGACTGCATCTTCCAACGCATGTTCAGCATCGGCCATGGCTTCAACTGATCCTTCGATGGCGTGCTCGTTTGCGATAGACTTGGCTTCCTCGATCAGCCCCTGATCCAACTCAACAGCTTCTAGCGGCTCGTCCTTGCCTGCTACCGGAGTTCCACCGAGTTCTCTGTTCAGATTCGAGAAGAACTCCTCAGCCATCTTCTTGGCAGTTGAATCGATCAACCGGTTTCCCAATTGAGCAAGTTTACCACCGACCTTTGCATTAACCTCATAACTCAGAAGAGTGCCATCCCCACTCTCTGACAGGGTTACATCTGCCGAGCCCTTCGCAAACCCTGCAACACCGCCTTTGCCCTCTCCGGAAATTTTGTAGGAGTTAGGCGGGTTCAGATCGGAGAGGGTTACTTCTCCTTTGAACTTGGCTTTGACCGGTCCTACTTTCGCTGTGACCGTGGCAGACATCTCAGTGTCGGAGGTTTTTTCCAGGCTATCGCAACCGGGAATACACTTTTTCAGCAATTCAGGATCGTTGAGAGCTTCCCAAACCTTTTCCTGACTCGCAGGTATTTGCTGCTCTCCAGACATTTCCATGGATTGGCCCCCTCGTTCTTTTCAGTGCTTCCTTTAGGTAGGCTCCACGCCTTAAGGTCACTTTTGCATTCCACGTCATGTAGATTGGACTTAAATCGAGGGAAAAGACAAGTACCTCTCGTGTTAAAATTGTCATGGATGCTCAAAACTTCTTTTCAGAACACAACGACGTTTTATACGTCCTGCATTATGCTGGTGTTCCCACGCTGTGGATACTCACTTAACGGTAAAGAGCTTGTTTTGCGCTAAAGCGTTGACCCGAGGCCCGCATCGCCTTAATGCCTTTTCATTAAATAAACGAATTCAGCGTGAGGCTTTGTCTCGCGTTTGTGCGCAGAAAATCAAAGGCAACATCCTTGAGCAAATCACCCAAAGGCGGCGCTCCACGAACCCGCAATGCGCAATCCAAAAAAGGCGGAGCACGGAAGGACAACGGTCCGAAGCGTGGTTTTTCTGCCAAACGCGATACCCGAGATAATCGGGACCAGAGAGAGGCGCGCAATCTCCGCGACACTCGTGGTGGCAAGAAAGATAGCGCAGCAGCAACGCGCCCGAACCGGCGAGACCAAACGCGCAGCGCTCCAGCCACCACGGTTGTTGAGCCCATCGTACGCGAACATAAGCCAACATCTGCCCGCTTCACCACCCCTGCCAGCGTTTTGCCTGTGATGGTGGAAATGAACGGCTGGGACGATTATGCCCTGTTGGATATGGGACATGGACAAAAGCTTGAGCGCTATGGTCGCTATAAGCTGATCCGCCCTGAAGCGCAGGCTATGGGCGCCCCTCGCCTGCCAGAAAGCGAATGGAAAAGCGCAGACGCTATCTTTACCGGTGACGTCGAAGAAGAAGGCCCTGGCCGCTGGAAGTTTGCCAATCAGGTTGATGAGATCTGGCAGATGAAATACGGCCCTGCCACCTTCAATGGCCAGTTCATGTCTTTTCGCCATGTGGGTGTGTTTCCTGAACAGGCAGCGCACTGGGATTGGGTTGGTGAGCAGATCAAAAAAGCAGATCGTCCGCTCAAAGTTCTCAACCTGTTTGGATACACAGGAATGGCTTCGCTATTGCCTGCTGCTCTTGGCGCGCAAGTCACTCATGTTGATGCTTCTAAAAAGGCCATTGTCTGGGCACGTGAGAACCAGGAGTTATCCGGCCTTGAAGATAAGCCAATTCGCTGGATCTGTGATGACGCCATGAAGTTTGTGGAGCGGGAAGTGCGCCGCGGAAACACCTATGACGGCATTATCCTTGACCCGCCGAAATATGGTCGCGGGCCGAATGGAGAGGTCTGGGACTTCTTTGAGAGCGTACCGCACATGTTAGCGTGCGTGCGAAAGCTGCTCTCGCCCAATGCGCAGTTCCTTCTGATGTCCAGCTACGCTATCCGTGCCAGCTTCCTGTCTTCTCATGAGTTGATGCGTGAATGCCTTGATGGTTTGCCGGGCACGATTGAATCTGGTGAGCTGGCTATTCGCGAACTTGATGGACCACGATTGCTCTCAACCTCCCTATTCAGCCGGTGGAGCGCACCTGAAAACAATAAGGCTGAGGGAGCATAACCCGATGGAAACCAGAGATAATCACCGTGCCGGTGCAGTAAAGCAGATCACCTCACACTCCAATCCGATTGTGAAGGAAATCAAAGGCCTTGTTGCTCAGCGCAAGAATCGCAAACAGTCCGGATTGTTCGTTGCTGAAGGCCTGAAACTGGCAACCGATGCATTGGAAGCTGGCTGGGGTGTGCGATATCTGGCGCTTGGTCCTGAAGCTCGTGAGAACAAGATTGCGCTAGAAGCGGCTGCGAAAGCAAAAGCCCGTGGTGCCCTCATTCTTGAGGTGAACACGGCTGTGCTTGGTGCAATCACCCGCCGTGACAACCCGCAGATGGTGGTTGGTGTTTACGAACAGCAGACCATGAAGCTGAGCGACATTGACCCGAAAAGTGCCACGACATGGATCGCGCTCGATCGTGTCCGTGATCCCGGTAATCTGGGAACCATCATCCGCACCGGCGATGCGGTTGGTGCGACTGGCGTTATTCTGATTGACGAAACAACTGATCCATTTGCTGTTGAGACTGTACGTGCGACAATGGGCTCTCTGTTCCATATGCCACTTGTGCGCTGTACTGCTGATGAGTTCGTTGAATTCCGCAAGAGCTGGTCCGGATCTGTGGTTGGCACTCATTTGCGGGGCACAAAGGACTATCGTGCTGTAGATTATAAAGAACCTGTCATTTTGTTGATGGGCAATGAGCAGGCTGGCCTGAGTGATAAACTGGCTGACACCTGCTCTGATCTGGTGAAAATTCCGCAGGCGGGGCAGGCTGATTCAATGAACCTGGCTGTTGCAACGGCTGTGATGCTTTATGAAGTGCGCAGGAACTATCTGAAGCTGTAAACGTAAGCCGGGGGGCTTGGAATGCGCTTGTTGATTTTGGGAGCTGGATATTCAGCTCGCCACTTTGTGAAAATGTACGGGACCGAGTTTTCCTGGATTGGCGGAACGACCCGCTCTCCTGAGAAAATGGAGGAACTGCGGTCCAAAGGGGTTCAGCCGATCCTCTTTGACGGACAAACAGCAAGCGATGAGCTGTTGGAGGCTATTGCCACTGCAACTCATATTCTGGTTTCTGCCGCGCCAACGGACGATGGTGACCCTCTGCTGAATGCTGCGCGTGACGCAGTTGCGAAAGCAAAGCCAACGGCGATCTGCTATCTCTCGACCATCGGGGTATATGGCGACCACGGAGGTCGTTGGGTGACAGAAACAGCGGAGTGCAATCCAACCTCCAAACGCTCCAAGCAGCGTCTGGAAGCAGAGCACGAGTGGCTCGCATTCTCAGAAGAAACCAGCATCCCAGTCAGCATTTTGCGCCTTGCCGGCATTTATGGCCGTGGCCAGAATGCGCTTTGCAATCTGGACAAAGGTAAAGCCCGCCGGATTATCAAAGAAGGTCAGGTCTTTAACCGTATTCACGTGAGTGATATTGCTGGCGCTGTCCAGCATGCGTTTGAAGACAACGCCTCCGGTATTTTCAACGTGTGTGATGATGCGCCGTGTCCGCCAGAAGATGTGGTGGAATATGCTGCTCGTCTGATGGGTGTGGAGCCACCGCCCGCAATCGCCTTTGAAGATGCTGATCTTTCGCCTATGGCGATTTCGTTTTACGGCGAAGTGAAACGCGCGAGCAATGCCAAGCTGAAAGGCGCATTGGGGTATAAATTCAAATTTCCGAACTACCGGGAAGCGTTGGATTATATGTGGGAGAACGGCTGGAGCTAGAGCGTGTGAAGAACACGCCTTGATCCAACCGCTCACCTTGCACCGGTTTTGACCGCAGAGCGGATTTTTATACTGTTTCGTGTTGAGGCAGGTCTCCTTCTATCTCGTAGTAATCGCCTTTGCTGGCGCAGAAGATGTGACCTGCCAGTTTCGAGCCTGTCGTTTCTTCCAAAAGCCCAGCGCTGAAGTAAACTTCATGAGCAATCTCGGGGATTTTGTCTCCGTGATAAAACAGGCTGCTGCCGCAGTTGTTGCAAAATGCGCGCTTCGCGTAATCAGAGGAGCGGTAATATGAGATGTTCTCTTCTCCGCTCTCAACCTTCAAAGCATCAAACGGAATTGCGATTGCGTGGAATGGCCCGCTGTTCCAACGACGGCACATTGTGCAATGGCATAAACCAATATCTTTCTGGGGCGCTTCAGCCTTGAATGAGACTTCGCCACAAAGGCATTTCGCTTTATAAATCCGCAAGTCAGACATATCTCTCTCCCTTAGAGCTTGTTGGGTAACCTTAGCCGAGGGCCACGGTTTGGGATAAGATCAATTTCCTCATCAATCTTCGTAGGCATATTGAGGGCGACCATCTTCGATCTCGTAGTAGTCACCCTTTGTGGCACAGAAGATATGATTGCCTGCTGTGAGGCCTGTTGGCTGCTCCAACGTACCCACGGCAATCGCAATTCGGTCTTTCCATTGAGGATGGCGGTCTGCATGCCAAAACAGGTTTGATCCGCATTTTGAACAGAAGCCGCGGCGGGCAAACTCAGAGGATTCATAGTATTTGACGGCATCTTCGCCTGAGGTGAACTTCAGATCTGCCAGCGGCAAGCTGAATGCCTCAAACGGGCCGCTGCCCCACTGACGGCATTGCTTGCAATGGCAGCTGCTGACCGGTTCATTCGGCGCTTCACCTTCAAAAGTGACCGCGCCACACAGGCAGCGCCCTTTAAATTCAATGGTCTTCGTCATCTGACTTTCCAATACCTACTGAAATGAGATGGCCTCTCGAATCGAGGGCTATGCGATTCCTTAAAGAGAACATATAGCGAACATTTGTATTCAGCAAGCGTTCAGGTTAAGTCTCGTATCTGGATTTCATAGATTCAATTTTTGTCCAATCAGATGTGCAGGGCACTACAAACGCGATTGGATTTTAGGGAAGGCATGTTGGGGATGCGGGTACTTTTTACTGTTGTTGGACTTGGGCTGGCGCTGAGTGGCTGCGCCTCCCTTTCTGAGGAAGATTGCAAGGTCGGCGACTGGCAAGGCATTGGTGTTGTTGATGGGCGCGCTGGTTACACCTCTGACAAGCTGAATGAACATACAAAAGCTTGCGGCAAATACGGCGTCACACCGGATGTGAGTGCCTATATGGCTGGGCGCACTATTGGCCTGCAAAGCTACTGTACCCCAATTTCTGGCTTTGAGCAGGGCCGTGAGGGTAAGAGCTATCGTGGTGTATGCCCAATCGCCACAGAAGAGAGCTTCAAAGTTGGCTACTCCCTGGGCAACCAGCTTTATTCAGCCAATGAGACTGCCAGTGAAGCTCAGGAAGCAGTCTGGGAAATTCAACGCCGTATAGACCGGCTTGAAGAAGAAGCACGCGGCGAAGATTGTAAGTCTGGCAAGGAAGGCAAGGCTTGCCGAAAAGCTGCAGATGTCGCCCGGACCGACTCGTATCTGGCTCGTGCGGATCTGCTCCTTGCACAAAACAGGCTATTCTCTCGCGAGCGCCAACGCGATCGTGTCCGAAAAGAAGTCACCAATAAGCTGCTTGACCTTGAACCGAGCTACAACCCCTCTTAAAATTTGCAGGCAAACGCAGATTCTTAGGGGAAGGCGAGCCGATGAAAACGTGGCGTGTTTATCTTTCAGGTGAGATCCACACCGATTGGAGAGAGCGTATTGAACATGGTGCGGCTGATGCAGGCCTACCTGTTCATTTTGACAGCGCAGTGACCGATCACGAAGCCAGTGATGATTGCGGTGTCGAAATTCTAGGCCCGGAAGAAAACAACTTCTGGCGAGATCACAAGGGGGCAAAGGTGAATGCAATACGCACTCGCACGCTGCTCTCTGAGGCCGATATCGTTGTGGTTCGCTTTGGCGACAAGTACCGGCAATGGAACGCAGCCTTCGATGCAGGGTTCGCCTCAGCATTGGGCAAGAGCATCATCGTGTTGCACGAACCAGCTCTGACGCACCCATTGAAGGAAGTGGATGCAGCAGCCCTTGCTGTTGCCGAAGACCCTGACCAGGTGGTTGATCTGCTTCGTTACGTGATCCGCGGCGAGCTGTAAGCCCCTCCCAATTCAAGGGAAGACGCTGTTTCACCACGGCCCTACACTCTCACCTCACTATGAGGGATGAGTGTGGGGCCTATTTGTTTTTGGGGCTCTAAGAATGGGATTTGTGCGTTGACAAGCGTTCGTGACATTTTTGATTTTGACGAGTTTCCAGAAATCAATTTGCCAAAAGATGGGATCATCATCATTACCCGCGCGCGTAATGAAATGTTGAGATTACCGTTCTTTCTCGAGCATTATCGGAGCATCGGGGCAAGCCACATTTTCGTCGTCGACAACGCATCCACTGATGATACAGCGGCTTTTCTGGAAGCACAGCCAGATGTGACCAGATTTCACACAAGTAAGCTTTATAAACGGTTCAAACGAAACTGGCTGCTCAGCATTCTCAATAAATACTGTGCAAACAGGTGGACCATTCTGGCTGATACCGACGAGCAGTTCATTTATCCTGGCTGGCCAGAGACCAAGTTGACTGATCTGACTGTTTATTGGGATAGTGTTGGCGCGGAAGGTGTCATTGCTCCGCTCATCGACATGTACTCTGACAAACCGCTAGTTGATGTTGATTACAGGCAAGGCGATCCATTTCTTCAAACATGCCCATATTTCGATACGACATCAACCTGGGCCGTTCCTGTTTCATCGGAAGGCAAAAGCCCAAGTTTTGAAATTCGTGGGGGTATCAGAGGCCGCCTTTTCGGGATCCCTCCCAAAAGGAGAGAGATTGCTCCACTTGGTCAACTACGGAATCTGTATCTTGCACCTGCAAAGATTCACCAGAAGCTCCCTTTTCGAAATTATCTGGAAAGACGACTTAAGCGATTTTTGAAAAAGCAATGCCCACAACTCACCAAAGTCCCGCTCATCAGATGGAATCCAACTTATTCTGATTTATGGGGCACTCACGAGGTTGATATAAGAACCAACCTTGCTGAAGA
Source organism: Pseudovibrio sp. W74 (assembly GCF_001623085.1). Classification (NCBI taxonomy): domain Bacteria; kingdom Pseudomonadati; phylum Pseudomonadota; class Alphaproteobacteria; order Hyphomicrobiales; family Stappiaceae; genus Pseudovibrio; species Pseudovibrio sp. W74. The sequence continues at coordinate 109,900 of NZ_LMCJ01000013.1, read as the reverse complement.
TTGGGGTGCAATGCTGCATTTTAAGTTTTTTCAAGATTTTAAGTTCCGTGTTGAAGAAGAAATAACCCGGCAGGCCTACTACGCTAACGGTGTAGAATACCAAGCTTACTACACAGGAATGGAGAAGATCCTTCACCAATCACCTATGTACGAAGGGTCGATGAAGTTCACAAACGTAAGTGATGTGTATGCCTCTCAACAGGCTTACTGTTCTCTTTCATTACGTAGATATCTAAAACAACTTTCCCCTGCAAAAGACACATCTCTTCAGGAAACCGTAGTTGCTTAGTTTGTTCCAATTACTCGTTAATGGAGTGTCGTAATGCATTTTCTTAAAGGCCTCGAACACAACTTGAAAATGCGTAGGCGCTATAAAACGCTACGTGGCATCAAACTGGATGTTTCCCAACCTGAAATAGACCTCTTCGTTAAAGAGCAAATCGTACGTGGCACCTATGAAAGTGAAGAACACAATCTTCTAACACAGCTGCTGAAACCTGAAGATCGTGTGCTGGAGCTCGGTGCCTGTATCGGTTTTCTGTCAGCAACAGCTTCTATGATTTGCGGTTCCGACAACGTGATGTGCATCGAAGCCAACCCAAACCTCATTCCAGTTATTGAGAACAACCATTACTTAAACGATATCTCCCCCTCGATTGTAAGCGGGATCGCTGCCTTGGAAGATACTGCTCAATCTGCGTTTTATGTTGGAGAGCGCATCACTGGTTCATCCGTCCTTGAACGAAAAGAAAGTAGGGAAATTCTTCAGAAGACAGTCGATGTCAATCGATTGATCAAGGAGTTTAATCCCAGTTTTTTGATGATGGATATTGAAGGAGCTGAGATTGGTCTGTTGCCAGCCTTGATTATGGCAAATATCCGCATGTTAATTATTGAATTTCACCCCAAACTTAACGGATTTGACGCTGTCACTGAGTGTATTAAGGCAATGATCGAAAAAGGGTTCGCCTTGCGGGTCGATCAGTGTCAAAACAAATGCATTGTCCTTCAAAAAACATCTGATCCTGATCATGTGATGAGCACGCAACTCAGCCATGTTCTTGAAACGCAAGAAGTGTTGTCGCAGTAACGAATGCAGCTCAAAATACTGTGGGGCCATAGCCGCAAAATAGGCGGCTATGGAGTATGTTTGCATTTTCATCAAGTATTGAATGCGATGAGGGTGTTGCCCCAGTGGCGGCCTTTGACCCAGATTGGGGCTGAGACCAGTTTGATCATCATTACTTTGCCGCCCCCCATATCTCGGCGATACGTTTGCAGGCTGTATTCCTTGGTGTTCTTGCTTGCGTTCAGGCCCGCATGATCATCGAACATTCTGCGGTTACGGCAGTTTGCTGCATTCCAAACCGGGTCATTGCCTTGCGGTTTGGAATAATCTTTGCTGTGTGTTGGCAGATAAGCGTTCTTATCTAGCGCTGCGCAAAAGACGATATGGTCATCGAGATCTTTGACTGGCTCCTGAATAGTTGGAAGCACCCGGTCGGTCATTTGGGTGAAAAGCGCCATGAACTGAGCTGGATTGGAGCCTTCAATTGGCGTGTAGTTGAAATCGAAGAGATCATTCACTGAGATCCGGCCTGCGTCCACTTCAGCTTCAAACGCTTCCATGGTCTTGCCAGCGGTCTCTTTTGCTACTTCGATCATCTGCTGATTGAGGTTATCGCCATGTTCGACAGCCACTTCGGCGAGAAGCGCGTCGGCGGTCTGAGAGGTTCCCAGCATCTGGCCCGAGACCTGTTCGATGCTTTCTGCATTTGTTGAGACAACACCTATCACTTCATCACGGTTGCGCAGAAGCTCTTCGGTATCTGCATCGTTGTTTGCACAAGCCGTTCGTATGGAGTCCGTATTCGCGGAAATGTTGTCTACCATCGCTTCCAGTTCATGGAAGAGGTCATTGATGGATTGTGTGCTGTTCTCAGCAGTTCCGACTGTGCTAAGCGCGCCCTTGCCTAAATCGACCAAGGTGTCCGCTTCTTTGCCGAGTTGGAGAATGGTCTGGTCGATCTGCTCTGTCGCAACAGTCGTTTGCGTTGCAAGAGCCTTTACTTCACTGGCTACGACAGCGAAGCCTTTCCCTGCTTCACCGGCACGGGCTGCTTCAATGGTTGCGTTGAGCGCCAGCAAATTAGTTTGCCGGGCAATGGCATCAATGGAGCTGGAGAACTGGCGAACATTGGCAAATGAAGCCTGAAGACCTTCCAGCTGCCTGTTGATGCTGCTGATGGCTGTCGACAGGCTGTTGATGTTAGCAAGCGCGTCGGTCACCACCTCCTGAGACTTAGACATAGTATCGCGGGCGTTAGACGTCTGCTCAGCAGTTTGTTCAACCGCGGCACTGACTTCACGGTTACTTTCGACAACGCGCCCAGACGCGTCCTGGAGGCTTTCCATGGCCATTCTCAAAGCGCCAGCAGTGTTATTCACGGCGTCCAGCTCTCCCGCAGCTGATGCCATGTCCAACGCGAGCGCATCCAATTCGCCAAACAAGCGTGCACTATCAATGGAATTCTTAGGTTCTGTAAATTCCACCACTGCAGACTGACCGATTACTTCTCCTTGGTCATTTGCAGCGGCTTCAGCAAGCATTTGTGTATTACGCTTAAAAAAAGCCATATCGAAAACCTCTCAATCGCGCAAAGATTTTCATATTTTTACTTATAGATTATTAACCTTGTTATTATTCCTCTTCTCAATTTCAAACCCCTGTATTAAAAAGGATAATTACAAAACATCCTGTGATTATTTTTCTATTTTCGAACTACTATGCGCGGTACATATGATTTGTCGTGAAATGTGCTTATCAGATCAGGACGCAGTTATTGCTCTCTGGAAAGCTGCCGGGGTCTTCCGTGAATGGAATGATCCGATGCGGGATATCGAAAAAGCACTGGAAGGCGAACACTCTACGATCTTAATCGGTGAGTTGGATGGCGCTATTGTTGCCAGCATAATGTGCGGTGAAGACGGGCATCGTGGCTGGTTCTATTATGTGAGTACACACCCGGACCATCAGGGGAAAGGGATTGGCAAGGCAATCACGGCAGCAGCAGAAGAGTGGTTGCGGGCTTGAGGTATTTGGAAGGTCCAGCTGCTCGTGCGTGGTGATAACGCGCAGGCTGTCAGCTTCTATGAAGGACAGGGGTACAATGACACCCACTCCATCTGTTTGCAAAAGGTGATTGAACCGCTGTGAAGCATAGTTTTACGCGGTTTTCACAAGGCTCTTGGAAACAGTTGAAAGCTTACCTGCTTGGTTTGAAGCATTCCTGAAATTTACTTGCGACACCATATCATTAGGCGTCAATACTTAGTTTTCTGATCATCTACAGCACTCTGACAGAATTATCCCCTCAAATTTAAGTAATAAATAAAATTAAATAATAAAAACCAACAATAGCTATGAACCTCAACAACTTAACTCTAAGACCCATAACAGATCACTTCTCCAACATACGACGCATTATAACTTGAATACGATATTCATATTACATCTACAGGATTTTCATCGTCCTATTGCTTCGTGAAGATGTCATGTTAGCGCTCTAGTGTGCGCTCACCTTTTTCTACGGGAATTTTCCAATGACGAATGAATTTATGAATGAACTCACAGCAGATGAATGGGATGAACAGAACTTCCCACGTGCTGAAGAAAATGAATTTGACCGCGTTGTCGAGCGTGCGATTTCACGCCGCGGGTTTCTGGGTGGCGTGTTGGCATTTGGTTCCGGCGCAGCTGTGATGGGCACTGGTGTCCTCAGCCTCTCCATGTCTGAAGCCAAAGCTTCTACTTCACGTTTCACGTTCAAGCCCATCCCAACTTACACTGATGCGACTGTACATGTGCCTGAGGGTTACAACTGGGAAATACTGGCGCGCTGGGGTGATGCACTGGTGGATGGTGCTGAAGCCTTCAACCATGAGACAGGTGGTTCTGCTTCTGGTGCTGACAAGGTGTTTGGTGAGAACACCGACGGCATGGAAAGCTTCGTGTTTCAGGGCAAGCAGTTGCTGGCGATCAACCATGAATACGCCAACCGCAAGATAAACCTGCCTCAGAACGAAGATGGTGCTCCTAAGAGCGCCGAGGATGTTCTGAAGCTGCAACATCTGCAAGGTGTGGTGGTGATTGAAGTGGAAGACGGGGACAATGGCTGGGCTATCGTAAAGAACAGCCCGTTCAACCGCCGCATCACACACAACACCCCGATGACGCTGGCAGGCCCTGCTGCTGGTCGCCCTTTGCTGCAGACGGCTGCTGACCCTTCCGGTACGCAATCACTTGGTACCTTCAACAACTGTGGTTCCGGCAAAACACCGTGGGGCACGTACCTGACTTGCGAAGAGAACTTCAACGGGTACTTTGGCACGACTGAGGCTGCTCCTGCAGCACGTCTGGATGGTGTCGATGCTGGCTATAAGCGTTATGGCATCAACGAGACTGGCTTCAACTATGACTACCATAAGTTCGATGAGCGCTTTGACATTGCGAAGAACCCAAACGAACCGCATCGTGCTGGCTGGATTGTAGAGATCGACCCAACAGACCCAACATCAACACCGGTGAAACACACTGCTCTGGGCCGCTTCAAGCATGAGAATGCGGAAGCGGTTCTGGCACCAGATGGCCGCGTGGTCGTTTACATGGGGGATGATGAGCGCGGCGAGTTCATGTACCGCTTTGTCTCCAACGGCGTTTACGCTCCAGGGCAGCCAACTGATGGCTTGCTTGATGAGGGTACGCTCTATGTTGCCAAGTTCAATGATGACCAGACAGGTGAGTGGTTGGCACTAACTCAAGAAACCACTGGTATGGACGCGGCGAGCATCGCGATCTTCAGCCGTATTGCCGGCTCTGTAGTTGGTGCGACCACCATGGATCGCCCGGAATGGATTTCTGCCAATCCTAATGCAGTAGAAGCTTATTGTTGTCTAACCAACAACAAGAACCGCGGCGTGAAGCCAAACGCCGGGGGTGACGACACTTCCGTCAACGGGCCGAACCCACGCGAGACCAACAAATACGGCCAGATCGTGCGCTGGCGTCCGCACAATGAGGATCATGCCGCTAATACGTTTGACTGGGATCTTTATGTGATGGCTGGCAATCCTGCCGTTCACGAAGGTCCGAAGGCCGGGTCTGCAAACGTTAATGCTGGCAATATGTTCAACTCACCAGATGGTATGGCATTTGATGAGACAGGCATGGTCTGGATCCAGACGGATGGCAACGACAGCAATGAAGGCGATTTTGCCGGAATGGGCAACAACCAGATGCTGGTTGGTGATCCCGTGACGGGAGAGATCCAGCGTTTCATGACCGGGCCAACCGGCAGTGAAGTCACTGGCCTGACCTGGTCTGCTGATCGCCGCAGCATGTTTGTGGGTATTCAGCACCCGGGCGGTAACTGGCCAGACGGCGGCAAGCTGCCACGCTCTTCTGTCATAGTCATAAAGCGTGATGATAATGGTGTGATTGGGTAAGCCTCAGGCCATTTCTCAACGCAAGTTTCGCTCCTCCGGGCTCTACCCGGGGGAGCTTTCATCACTCCAAAGAGTACACAGCTCAGAACTTTTCGATCTGTGGAGCTCCATCAGTGATCTCGTAGTAGTCACCTTTGTCTTTCACAAAGATATGCTTGCCGATTTCGAGGTTTGTTGGTGCATCAAGGCAGCCTGCCGCGATGGCGATACTGTTCTTGTCATTCATTTTGTAGAACAAACTTGAGCCGCAGAATTTGCAAAACCCTCGCTTTGCGAAGTCTGAGGATGCATACCAAGTCAATCCTTCATCTGCTATGAAGGATAGCTCTTCAGAAGGTGCATGCGTTGAAGCCCAAACATGACCGCTTGTGCGCCTGCATTGGCTGCAATGGCTGCAATGGCAGATTGTGACCGTATCTCTCACCTCTTCCACCTGAAAGCTCACTTTACCGCAGTCGCATTTCCCTGTGACCATAGTTTCCCCAATGCGTCAGAGCGCTAAATGCGCCTCTTTCTGATGTTCCGCCATTTCCTCACAATCCATAGCAGAAGAACAGATAACATCCATCGAGCATTGAAACGCGCACAAAAAAAGCAGGCTCCTTTCGGAACCTGCCTTTTTCAAAAAAGCTTCTGCTTTCTACTATAACATTAAGCTACAGCAGCCTGCGCCTTTTCAACCAGTGCTTTGAATGCGTCTGGCTGATTGATCGCGAGGTCAGAAAGAACCTTACGGTCAACTTCGATGCCAGCTTTGTTCAAGCCATCGATGAAGCGGCCGTAGGTCATGCCGTGTTCACGGGTCGCTGCGTTGATACGCTGGATCCAGAGTGCACGGAAGTTCCGCTTGCGAGCTTTACGGTCGCGGTAAGCGTACTGCGCCGCTTTCTCGACTGCCTGCTTAGCAACGCGGATGGTGTTCTTACGACGGCCATAGTAACCTTTGGCTGCCTTAATAACTTTTTTGTGACGAGCGTGGGCGGTGACGCCTCTTTTTACACGTGACATGGTAGTCTCCTAGTGTCAGGTTTTAAGGCTTAGCCGTAAGGCAGATATTTTTTCACGATACGTGCATCTGCATCGCACAGAGTGGTTGTACCACGTGCGTTACGGATGAACTTAGTCGTGCGTTTAATCATGCCGTGGCGTTTGCCAGCCTGGCCACACTTAACTTTGCCAGTCGCGGTCAGCTTGAAGCGTTTTTTAGCTCCAGACTTCGTCTTCAACTTGGGCATTTTGCGTCCTTTCTTGTGATGATCAGTAAACTGATCAAAAATTTGCAATGGATGCATCAGAAGCCGCCACGGCATGCCCTGTAATTCCTGCCTGATTCCTATAAATTCATAGGAGGCAAACTACAGCCGGGCGACTTTGAACGAGGCCTTATAAAACTGCCAGCATGGGAATGCAAGAAGATTTCAAGAGAACTTGCTGACTGGAACCCGGTCTCTGCTGATAGCCAAGAATATCAACATCTGACCACAATAATATAGTGTCCAAAGTGCTACTGAAACCGGCAGCTGAAGAGGGCTGATGTCGTCCAGACGGAAGAGCTGGATAGCTAACAAAGTGTCAGACATCATGAAGGCGAGAGCGCCTATCAAAACCCAGCCACCAACCTGTGCTGCCATCCCTCCCATAATTGCTATCAAAATTATATAGATCGCAACAGGAATCATGAGATCACCGGTAAAGGGAAGCAACCACCAGCCAGTCGACAGCACCAGAACTGAGAGAGCAGCTCCTGACACTATGAATATCCTGGAATCGAAATGCCTGATTTTTCGAGAGAATAAGAGGATATAAAAAATATGTGCGATCGCAAAACTGCAAAGCCCAACAAGGAACCGAACTTCACCCGGCACAGCCAGCGCTGCATCTCCCACTGATGATGTCGTCAGGGCCAATGCAAGCAGGAGCGGAGCTTGCGTTACAAAAGCCCAAAGAGCGACAACTCCGAGAGCTGTTGTTTTCACAATGGTTTTCAGTAATGACGGGTCTTGCCAGCAAAAATACACTCCATAGGCAAGCGCAAAACTAAAGCTAATTAAGAAAATAACCTGTCGCATTATCATCGCCCAATTTCAAAACCTATCGAAACCAGGCTAAGGCGCCTTTTGATCGAATGAAATAGCCTATACGGCAAATAATTTTCTACAAAGAATGCTGCCGTCCATGAAGTGCTTTAGATTTCTATCCCAAGCCTTTGCATCGCGCTTGCGCACTGCGTGAAAAGCAGCTTACAGGCTTCACGCTCAACTCCTTCAATCACTGTGATCTGGGGGCGTTGCACCATATGACCTGTCAGATCCTTCGTTCTCAAATCCATTTCCTGAGGCCAGAAGTGGGTCGCATCCTCATTGGTGAAAGCGCCGAAAACAACCTGATCAATGCCAGCCCATATGGTTGCGGCGGTACACATGGCACAAGGCTCACAGGTGCTGTACATGGTGCAACCGTCAAGCCAGCGAGAGCCCAATACTTTGCTGGCCTGCCGAATGGCATTGACCTCTCCATGGCAGGTCGGGTCACACTCCCGGATCACACTGTCGTAGGCCTGAGCCAACAACCTTCCGTTAGCGGTATAAATCGCCCCACCGAATGGAGAAGGATGCAAGGTTTGGAAGGAGGAAGCAGTGAAGGCAACAAGTGCTAGCATTCGCTCGTGATGTAATTTCATCTCGTCATTCATCATCAGACCTCCACTCTCAGGTACAAACGAAAATACCCGACACAATGTGCCGGGTAATCTCAAAATTCTCTGGGGCTGCGGTTGAGTAGCTACACGGAAACAAAGCCGGAGCGCTTCAACCAACCCTTATTAACGAGCGATAGGTGAGAGCACCATCATCATCTGGCGGCCTTCAAGCTTTGGATGGGACTCGACTTTAGCGATGTCCGCAGTCTCTGCTTTAACCTTCAGGAGCAACTTCATGCCGAGATCCTGGTGAGCCATTTCACGGCCACGGAAGCGAAGTGTCACCTTCACTTTATCACCATCTTCAAAGAAGCGCTTCATGTTCCGCATCTTCACTTCATAATCATGAGTGTCGATGTTCGGACGCATTTTGATTTCTTTGATCTCAACGATCTTCTGTTTTTTGCGTGCTTCTGCAGCTTTCTTCTGAGCTTGGTACTTATAGCGACCATAGTCCAGAATCTTACAAACAGGTGGCTGACTGTTCGGAGCAATTTCGACCAGGTCCAAACCTTGTTCCACCGCCATTGCGAGGGCTTCTTCGGTTGGAGTTGGGCCGAGGTTGTCACCCTCGGTGTTGATCAGCTGCACTTCGCGAACGCGAATCTCTTTATTGGTGCGCGGCCCTTCCTTAGTGGGTGGCGGTGCGCGAAACGGACGGCGAATGTGAGTATCTCCTCTTTAGACTGCCGAACTTGCGAATATTTGGTAACAGTTCAATGACTGGTTCCGACTGTTTCGTCAAGTCGAGAAACGCGTGGGAAGGGCATCAATTGCACTGCATTGCTAGAATCAGGAAAAATGCCACGTAAGTCAACACTAGTTTTGTTGGTTCTGACGCGACATTTACAACCAGTTAGCTTCCTGTTGGTAACAGCTCGCGGTAAACGTTTAGTGTGGCATCACACATAGCCTGCTTGGTGAATGACCGTTCTACATGGTCATGAGCCCGTTTGGTAAGTTTTGCACGGTCTTCGGCGCTCATATCCAAGGCCTGAGCCATCAACTCGCAGAGTTCCTCAGCATCGCCATTCTCAAAATGCCAACCAGTGCGCTCTTCAGCCTTTACAACGGGTGGTACAAGAACTGTCTCCGGTACTGCGCCAATGTTGGAGACGATGATCGGTACACCAGCTGCCTGCGCTTCTACAGCTGCACGACCAAAAGCCTCGGCTTCAATGGAAGCAACAACAGAAACATCTGCTATTGCGAGGGCTGCCGGAACATCTGAACAGTGACCCACAATGCGTACACGTTCTGTCAGATCAGATTCTGCAATCTGAAGTTCCAAAGACTGACGATAGGATTCGCGCCCCTGATCATCGCCCGCCAAAACCACAAGCACATCATCATAGCCGCCACGTTCGATCAACTGGCGCGTTGCTTCAATCAGCACGCGCTGGCCTTTCCATTCAGTCAGGCGAGCAAGGTTTATCACCACGCGGCGGTTGTCAGAGACACCCCAGCGCGCACGCAGGTCTGTGATACGCTCATCGCTGATATTGTCGGGGTTGAAGGATTCCACATCCGGGCCGCGATAGATAACCGAGGTTTTGCCTTTTGTGCGCGGGTCGCGTTTTTCCACCAGATCCGCTGTGAATCTGGAGTTCGCGATCACCTTGTCCGCACGGGTCATGGAGGAGTTGTAGAACGCCTTGAACTTGTTCGTTTCCTTATAGATGCCGTGATAGGTGGTGACATAAGGAATGTTGAGACGGTGAGCTGCCCACAAGGCCGACCATGCGGGGGCACGGGATCGGGCGTGCACCAGATCAACTCTGTTCTGCTGGCAGATACGCTCAATCAAATAGGAATTACGCCACATGGTCCAAGGGTTCTTGGACTTCACTGGCAGTTCAAAGTGCACCGCCCCTGTTGCTTCCAACTCGGGGACCATGCGTCCGCCCTGCGAAATCACAAGGCTATTCCAGCCTTCGTTGACGATCGCCTCTGCGACATCCACTGTGGTGCGCTCGGCTCCGCCGGTTTGAAGGTCGGGGACAATTTGCAAAATGGTCGGCACTTTGGACATTTCTCTATGTTTTTTGAGAGTGATCCAACTATGCTCGCCAAAATATCCGGCGGGCAACTGTGGAGGCACTGTAATCAGGTTTCCGAACAATTGCCGGCCAGTATAAGCCGATAAGTGTTTGGAGGTTATGAATGAGTGCTGACTTACCGCAATTCATCAGCGTTGGCAAAGGAGACAGTGCACGGAAGATCGCAGTGCGACATGATGAACGCGGTGCGCCGGGTGTTCTGTGGCTTTCCGGTTTCAAATCCGACATGCTGGGCACCAAAGCCGAAGTGCTTTGTGAGTGGGCTGAGAAGCAAGGCCTGACCTGCACGCGCATGGATTATTCCGGTCATGGCGAATCCGGCGGTGAGTTTGTTGACGGCACCATCTCTCTTTGGTTGGAAGAAGCCGTTGCTGTGTTCAAGCAGTTCTGTAAAGGACCGACTATTGTTGTTGGCTCTTCCATGGGCGGTTGGATGGCACTGCTGCTGGCTAAAGCGCTGCATGAAGCCTCCGAGACCATTGAGGGCACCCTCTCCGGCATGGTGCTGATTGCCCCTGCCCCGGATTTCACCGAGGAGCTGATGTGGAAGCATGAGTTTACCGATGAAATCAAGCAGGAGATCATGGATAAAGGCCGCTTTGAGCGCCCATCCGAGTATGAAGACAGCCCATACATCATCACCCGCGATCTGATCGAGGATGGCAGGACAAACCTTTTGCTTGGCGCGCCGATCATCACCAATTGCAAGACCATCATTTTACAAGGTCAGAAGGATGATGCAGTGCCATGGCAGCATGCGCTGCGTATTGTTGAGGGCATGGCCCATGACGATGTGGTGCTGACACTGGTGAAAGACGGCGACCACCGCCTGTCTCGCCCGGAAGATCTGGACCGCATGATTGCTGCTGTGGCGGAACTGGCCCAGCGCTAATCTGATTTTGTGGTTAGGCTTTTGTGGTGGGGGCCTAACTGCTGCTCATCTGCCCGCATAGTTCTGCGATTTTTTTGCTGAACCAGTCATAACGCGCTGCCAATGTGCGATGTTTTTTCGCTGTCAGATAGAGCGGGTCGCTGACGGGTTCTTTCAGCTCCACAATTTTGATGTTCGCTTGTGCCTCAAAACTGCGAACAGCGGTTTCTGGTAGAACCGTGTACCCGTGTCCTTGCGCAACAGGCACAAGGATCTGACTGAGCTGGTTGATGTAACCGGTTGTTCTAAGGTCAGCAGAAACAGCACTTATCTCTGGAAAATTTGGCGTGAGCAGGCGCTCTGCATAGTGTTGTCCATCCGGATGATCGATGAAACCCAGCGCCTCCAGGTCCGCGAAGACCGATGGGTTCCCCTCGAAATCGGCTGGCACCACAAGGCAAAGCGGTTCATCGCCGATGTGGTGTTGCACAAGTGAGGACTGAACAGTCTGCTGAGTAACGATGCAGAGATCAACCTCATTGTTTTGCAACAGTTGGAGGCTGCGATGGTTGGGAGCCACTTCGACTTTCAGCAGTAAACCGGGATGAAGGCTCTGTTGCTTGAGAAGCTTGGGATAGAGGTAGAGTGCCATGGACCCGGAACACGCAATGCGGACTTCACCGGTATTGGGGTCATCTTGCTGAATGGCTTCGCGCAGGTCTGCTTCCTGCCTCTCTGCTTTCAATGCAAAGCCCAGTAAAAGCTCCCCTTCCCGCGTCAACTCAAAACCCTTGCCGATTTTTGTGATCAGCGGCGCACCAATTTGCTGCTCCAGCTTTTTCAGATGCTGGCTTACACCCGGCTGTGTCATACCAAGTTGATTGGCTGTCTGGGTGAAATGACCAGTTTCGGTTAGTTTAACGAAGGTCTTAAGCCACTGGGAATTCAACATGGCCCAAGCATACATAACATTAAATTATCATAAAACTAATAAATGATAATTTCTAGTTTTCTCACAGAGTTGCTACATCCAACGTATCCAAGGCATTCCGCCTGTAAAGTTTAGCGTAGCGAGGTCTGTTATGTCCGCACCTTATCCAAGACGTTTCTCTCACATCGGTCTTTCCGTTCCGGATGTAGAAGCCGCAGTGAAGTTCTATCGTGATGTGATGGGCTGGTACATCATCATGGAACCAAGCGAGATTGTTGAAGATGATAGTCCGATTGGTGAAATGTGTACTGACGTGTTTGGTAAAGGCTGGAAGAGCTTTAAGATCGCTCATCTTTCCACCAGTGATGGCATTGGCGTGGAGCTTTTTGAGTTTGCGCAGAACGAGACACCGGAAAATAACTTCGAATATTGGAAGACCGGTATCTTCCATTACTGTGTTCAGGACCCGGATGTGGAAGGTCTGGCTGCCAAGATTGAGGCTGCTGGCGGTAAACGCCGCATGAAGGAGCCACGCTACTATTATCCGGGAGAGAAACCGTACCGCATGATCTACATGGAAGATCCATTCGGCAACATTCTGGAAATCTACAGCCACTCCTATGAGCTGCATTATTCCAGCGGAGCCTATAAGGAATCCTAGATAAACAGGTATGTGCGTGAAGAATTTTAATCGAGCACATCTAAATCTACCCGAGTTATCTTAGAGTAGCTGAAAGGCGTTTGCTCCCAAATAGACCGGAATTCTGACAGGCTTTGAAGAGTAACGGTCTATGTCAAAAGACATTCTGGTAGCAATCGCCTTTTTTTCTGCCAACGGACATACCGAGGCACTGGCCCATGCAGTCGCCCGTGGCGCCAGTGAAAACGGTGCCACGGTCACTTATGTGCCTGTCAGCGATTATGAGGATACTGACTGGGACGCTCTGGAAGCTGCTGATGCCATCGTTTTTGGAAGCCCGACCTACATGGGAGGTGTGGCTGCCCCTTTCAAATTCTTCATGGATGCCTCTGCAACCGTTTGGTACAAACAAGGCTGGATCAACAAGATCGCCGGTGGTTTCAGCGTATCAGGTTCCATGAGCGGCGACCGGCACAACGTCTTCCTTCAAATGGCAGCCTTTGCAGCCCAGCATGGCATGATCTGGGTAAGCCTTGGCATGCCGCCGGGCAATAATTACAGCTTTGGCAGCGATGAAGATCTCAATCGTCTTGGCGTGTATTATGGCGCGGCAGCGCAGGCCAACATGGATCAAGGGCCAGAAGTGGCTCCTCCTCAATCAGACAGAGATACAGCCTTTGCCTATGGCGCCCGCATTGCAAAGGCGACACGCCGATGGGTGGAAGGTGGAGAAAACCATCCATCTCAAGGAAAGAGCCCTTTACACTGAGGGCTTAAACCGCGTTTCTTATAGGTGATCAAATTTGGAGTGGAACGCTCAAACGGCATCAAGCTTTTGTTTCATCGCGTATTCTCTTAAGCGCACCGTTGGTGGTGAACAGAGGTTACGCTGTAGACGTTGCGTTGGAGGCAACTGAATGGCATGGATCTGGCTCATCATCGCTGGCCTGTTTGAAATGACCTTTGCCGTCTGCCTCAAGCTGTCTGACGGCTTTACCAGACCGCTCTATACAATTGCCTTTATCATCACGGCCTTGCTGTCACTTTACTTCCTGACCAAAGCCATGGTGTCCATACCGCTTGGCACGGCCTATGCCGTGTGGACGGGGATTGGCGCCTCCGGCATTGCCATCCTTGGCATCTTCCTCTTTGGAGAACCAGTCACCTTCCTCCGCCTCTTCTTCATAGCCATGCTCATCGCTGCAATCGTGGGGCTAAAGTTTGTTTCGAATGGGTAGGTGGGGAGAGAGACCGATTTTCTAGTTATGCTCAAAGTAGGCATCAAACATATCGGCTAACTCCTGCGATGCTCTGATCGAACCGGGCGGCTGCTCGCCGAAGCTGCCACCAACACAGAACAGATTGTTTTCTAGTATCGCTGTGCGTAGCATTTCCGTTTCCAAAAGTGTGAGATTCGGCTTGTAGCACACCACTCCGTGTATCTTATGCGTCTCTTTCATGTGTCTGATATGCTGCGAATATTCCTGCAGATCATGCAGAAGCAAGACCCTCACTTCAGGCATATCTTTAGCGCTTAAATCTGCTTTCCTTCGATACCGCAACAATTCTGTGCTGGTATGAATGCGTTCGCGGTATCCAACATACCTGCAGTTTCTCAGGCTGCATGTTTCCTTGAACTGCCGCGAACTCGCCTCTTCGTTATTAGCCGCAATCAGATTGAAGCTGGCAAGTCTCGATAGCTCAACCAGCTGTATCTCGTTCAAACTACTAAAATAGACGCCCTGATCAGCAAACTGATGATGCTCGGTGATATTCAGGTTTGGAAAGAACAATTCGAACTGCACGGCAAATTCATTGCCCGGTTCTGTCGAGTGCAGGATGTTTTTGAGCTTATCCGTTGAGTGCTTCTTTCTGAAATGGAACTTATAGTTCCTTCCGAAGCCAACGGCAGAATGGCCACGATAAAGTATTGCTGCGATTGAGCCACTGGTCATATACGCTACATGCTGACTATTTTTGCAGATAAAGTTGCCTTCAAATTCCGCAGAGCTCAGCTGCTTATATCTAACTGCAACAATCTCGTATCCGCTCTCCAAGAAGTCAGCTCTGATGGCCTCGACAAACCTATGTTGATTAGACGGGTCTGGCTTAACGAGGATCATGTTGTGTTCCATCAAGGCTCCTCCCGTCAGCAAGCTGCCTAACCGCCTAGATTGTTACCAGATTATTATCCAAAGTTTCGACGACCTCGACCCGTGCCGGGTCTCTCAGCAGTTTTGCAAACTTATATTTGAAGCTACCACCGGAGAGCTCGACAATTTGTTCTGACACCCAGAACGGATCAAGCATCGTCTCTGTATCTTCCTCGGTATCGTCCCAGAATGGCGTTTGAATTCCCGACGGTGCTGCGACAAGAACTTTGCCGAGGCCTTTGTCACGCACGAGTGACGCGCCTAGCATTCCTAGAGCAGATTTGGTCGCGCAATATGCAGGTTCCAGCTCACGAGGCGTATACTGCGAACTGGAGGTGATGAGCATGATCTTAAGAGGATGATCTGATCTTCTTTTCAGGCGCTGTATCAACATCATAGGTGCCAGCAAGCCGACATTGACCATAGTCCCGAGTTGATCATCAGCAAGCTCGTCAATATGCCCACGTTGAAGGAAACCTGCGGCGTAGATAAGCGTATGAACATTGTTGAAGCCGTCCAACACCTGATCGATGTCACGGGCTAACTGAACCGGGTCATCTGTCATCGAGAATTTTTGAAAGGTCGCTCCTTCAAGCTCAGGATTTTGGCGCCCAGTAAGCCCAACATTATGGCCTTCTTTTACATAATGCTTCGCCAGCTCAAGACCTACGCCAGACGTACCACCAACAATCAGAATATTCTTTTTCACGAAATGATGCTTTCTCAGATTTGCATTGAGCTTCAAAGTTTCTGGTCAGTTAAAGGAGATTGAAGCATAGGTCCGAAACGATTCTGCAGAGCGTCCTACTCACTTGCTCCCCCGATTTCCAAGTGTTAACACTACCACCATCAGTTGCAACATATTGGCAGCATCTTCATTTGCGAAAAAAATCAGATCATATTTCTTTGCATCGGCAAAAAGACGTTCGGTGGGGGGACTGGGTAGAAACCTATCATGCAGTTACCGGGGATGTGGTGAACAAAGCCTATTGCCCGCCCGTAGAGAACTTTTCTGCATCTGTGAGCGCCCGATTTCTTCCAGATGCCAGCCTTTGTCTGATTTCCGGTGGTCACTATTATGTCGAGCGAACTGAGAAGCGAACTGCACAAGACAACATCGATGTGTATTGCATTCAGTTCTACTGCCATACCGGAGGAAGCGAACTTGAATGCTCCGAAGAGAGCTTTGGACTGCAGAGCGGTGATCTGATTTTTTATGATGCTACACAGCCCATGTCTGCACATCACGCAGACTATCAACTTTGTAAGTTGATGCTGCCACGCGAGAAATTGAGTGGTTACATTTCAACCCAGCGTAGCCACCCTATCCAGATCTTTCGCGGTAATGCTGCTCCCTTGCCAATTATTCGGCAATTGATGCTCAGTCTCAGCACAGAGATCAACACGCTTACGGATGACCAATACACCAGCATTGTTGATTGCATCGCAGAATTGGTCGGACAGATCGTGTCCCATCAAGACAATGAAAACTCCAGCTCTACACTTTCCCGTTCTGTTCAGCATCTCCGCAGGCTTCAAGCAAAAGGCCTGCTCCGACACAACTTATCTAACCCTGACCTGAGCAGTGATGATCTTGCCCACTTGATGGGTATTTCGCGAAGTACCCTTTACCGTCTGCTTGATCCGATGGGAGGCTTTGCAAAATACCTACGCACCATGCGGTTAGCACGGGCACGCCAGCTCCTACGCCTGCAAAATCGGAAAGAAATTGGAGAGCTCGCTGAGGCGTGTGGCTTTAAGCACTTATCGACATTTTCCAAGGTGTTTCGAAGCGAGTTTGACATGAGCCCCAGTGAAATGCTGAATGAGCTGCATCGGAGCAAGGGGACTCCGCTCAATACTTATATTCATTGGGCCAAAGCACAATAATTTCTGTGCGTACGCATTTAAATTGTTGATAAATAAAAGAAAAAACCTCTTCACTGACAACACCTGAGTGAGACGTACTTTTGCTTCATCGTGTCAAATGAGCCCAAAGACCTCCGAACTATTTTCTCTGGTGTTTCATGGCAGTCCTTAACTGTGAGTTTTTCCGTAATTGTCGGACACTTCATTTTTGCCAGGACTTCAATTTATGCTCATCAGTGAATGAAATAAATATTTGCAGTGCTCTCTATCTCGGTACTTTTGGATGATTAGCGGCCAAGATTGAGCCTCGCTTTTTCGGACTCTTATTGCTCATGCATTTTTCACCTTTCTCGTCAGAATTTCGTCTAGCAGGTTTGGCGCTTACTTTACTTTGGTCACCTTTTACCATCACAACGAGCCTTGCACAAAGCCAGCTTCAATGGCCACCTTTGGAGGTGGTCACTTCTCTACCTCACCCACAAGACCCTTCTGTAACTCTCTCTCTTGCTAACGCTATCAATGCAGATGGGACAATAGTCGTTGGCGTACAGGGCCTGACAGGGGCCTCTAGCGCAGCTGTCTGGAATACAACTCAGTCCCCCACTGTCCTTCTTGGCAATCTTCCAGGATATTCGAGCTCATTTGCGACAGGGGTCAGCGCTAATGGGCAAGTTGTTATTGGCAACTCTATAAAATATTCAAATTCGAGTGTGGTACGTGCATTCCGTTGGGAGGGAGGTCACTTACAGGACCTTGGACACCTTCCTGGAGGAAACGAGGCATTTGCAACCGCGACCAATGCATCTGGAGAGATTGTGGTGGGCAACGCAGATAATTCCAGCGGCCTCACACGCGCATTTCTTTGGCAAAATGGCATCATGCAAGACCTAGGTACGACTGGGGGCGCTAGTGAAGCAGCAGCAGAAAATGTAAATGCCGATGGAACCGTAGTCGTCGGCACTTTAAATAAAGGAAACCAGATCTCCGGAGCGTTTCGATGGCAAAATGGCCTGATGGAAGAACTCAATCCTCTCACAGGGGATGTTGAGGCTGATGCAAAAGATGTAAGTGCTGATGGGCGGATCATCGTAGGGCATTCTGGAGACCGTAGCACTCCCAATGCCACGAGATGGGTCAATGGCAAAGTTGAAAGTTTGGGGACTCTTCGCGGAGATTCCTACTCCTATGCTTTGGGGGTAAGTGATAGCAGCGGTGTTGTTGTCGGCAACTCAATCGGAGCTGCCAGAACACGCGCATTTCGATGGCAAAATGGAGAAATGAAAGATCTCGGCCAACTGACAGGAGCTGTCGCTACTCATGCGATTGACATTAGCGCTGACGGTTCAACGATTACTGGCTACTCATATGATGGAACCACGTACAGCGCCTTCATTTATCGCACAGCTATTCAAGATCTTGCTAACGTGCAAGCTTCTGCCATTGAGGTCGCAAATGAATTTGCGAATGCCGTGGATCTGAATAGTCATTTAGCGAGGAAGCTTAGGGAGGAAGAGTGCCACATTTCGCAGGGCCGCAATGCCTGTTTGGGTGTTCGGGCTGGCGCAACTAGTTTGTTTCAGGGGACCAATGCTTTTGGTGGTAGTTTAACTGGTGCGGTCAACATCAGCGATGCTTTCAAACTCGGTGCAAGTGTTGGGACCTATGGAGAAGGGAATACTGGTTCAACGTTGGGCTTGAATTACGGTATTGGCGTCGGTGCATTCGCCGAGTATTTGATTGGTTCGTTTCCTCTCGGTTCTAAGGATACGCCTGTTCGTGCCCGCCTTGATGGGGCATGGCTTTATAGCGATGCAGATGTCACACGTGGGCAAGATTTCACTGATGTACAGGTAGGAAGGGGCTCCACTCATTTCAGCAGCAGGACTGTGGGCGCACGACTTATTGCTGACCATCAATTCTCAGAGAATTTCATGATCTCCCCCTATATCGGTGCATATTGGGAGAACACCTATCAAGCTGGATATGACGAGCAGACAGAGCTGGACACCATCGCCCATATTCACGGTAGCTCGACAAGTGCAGCCACTGGTGTTTTTGGCCTCCGGTCCCGGTTTTCAGTTTTTGAGCAACTGGAACTCGGTTTTGGTTTGCAGGGGGAAGTAGACTTCTTTGCAGATGACGTTGAGGTATCAGCTTCTACCAATATCCCCGGTCTGGCACATTTTTCTGTTGGTGCAGATCGTTCAAAGAACAGAGCTCGTTTTGTTGCCGAAGCAAGCGCAGCCTATAATATGACTGAGCAAAGCCGCGTTGAGGTCTTGGGGAAGGTCTTTTCGGCCCGTTATCAGGACAAGCTTGGAGGCGACCTTGCTGTCAGGTTCTCAAGCAGTTTTTAAGTGCGTGGCATACATCGTCACTTTAGCTACCGGTATTGCTTCGTAGTTTCTTTCATCAGGTCGCGGGTCCATTTGATCATTGGGTCGTGGTGGTAGCGCTCGTGCCAGTAGAGGAAGAATTCCTGGTGATGGTCTTTGAGGAAGTCCGGCACTGGGGAGGAAACAGTGTTGTGGCCGGTGTAGATTTGGGTGTCGAAGATGGAAGGCACCAGAAAGAGCATGTCGGACTGGCCGCAGAAGTGCATGGCTGCGAAGAAGCTGCCGATTTTTACCGCGACGTTTCTTTTTTGGCCCAACACTGACAGTTTCTCGTCAATGATACTGTGTCCAGAACCCGTGATCATAACCGAGATATGGTCCTGACTGAGGTAATCCTCAAGCGATATGGGCTTGCCTGCAAGCGGATGGTCTTTGCTCATCAGGCAGACGTAACTGAAGCGGCCCAGCGAGAAACGATGGAGCTGGCTTGTCGCTGATGCTGGAGTTTGGCCAGACAGGACAAAGTGCGCCTCTCCACTTTCCAACGGTTCGAACTGGTTGCGGATGTCACTTTTCAGCTCAAGCTTTAAGCCTGGAGCATCCTGCTTCATACGCTGTAGCAGTGGCGGCCCGTAGAGGTTTACCTCCAGCTCCGGGCCTGAAAAGCGGATGGTTTCTTCCGCGGTGGCCGGGTCAAACTGCGGTTTAGCGATGACGTCCTTTATGGTTGCCAGAGCAGAGGGGAGTAGCCTTTGGATCTCAATAGCTCTTTCCGTCAGTTCATACTCTCCGGCAATGCGCACCAGTAATGGATCTTGCAGGGCATCACGCAAGCGTTGCAAAGCACGGCTCGCTGCGGGTTGGCTCATGTGCAATTGCGTGGCAGCAATAGACACGTGGCGTGTTTCCAGCAGCTTCTCCAAAACGACGAGGAGGTTCAGATCTACATTGCGTAAATTCACCTGACGCATAATGACTATACCTTACATGCATTAGACGAATGACACATAGCTGAATAGACAGGTGCTGTCGAACTCACAGTGCAGGAAAAAGGAATTTGCAATGAGCGTGCAGAGCAAGGTCATCGTCGTTTATCATAGTGGGTATGGTCACACTCAAGTCCTAGCAGACGCCGTGCTGCAAGGTGCATTGGATGCTGGTGCAGATGCTGAGCTGATGTCAGTCGGCACATTAGATGATGTAAACTGGGACAAGCTGGCGGCGGCTGATGCCATTATCTTTGGCTCGCCAACATACATGGGCAGTGCGAGTGCGCCGTTTAAAGCCTTTATGGATGCCAGTTCCAAAGTTTGGATGGAACGTGGCTGGGTCAATAAAGTTGCTGGAGCGTTTACAGTATCGGCTTCTCGCAGTGGCGATAAACTTGGCACGCTGACACAGCTGAGCGTGTTTGCTGCTCAGCATGGCATGATCTGGGTTGGATTGGATCTGATGCCCGGCAACAACAGCAGCACAGGTTCTGAGGAAGATCTCAACCGTTTGGGCAGCACACTCGGCGTCATGGCACAGGCCAATGCGGACGAAGGACCGGAGGTTGTTCCACCGAAAGCCGACAAAGATACAGCCAAAGCACTTGGTGGCAGAATTGCGAAGGTGGCAGCATCCCTCACCCTTGTGAGTGAAGCGGCTTAACCCTTAATTCACTGCAATTGCAAGTGCTTGGATTTGTGCGGGCGCAGGTGCCATCTCTTCACCTCATTTTTGGACAAACTCGATACGTATAAGAGCAAATTAAAACACAAGATCACTGTATCGGGTTTGTCTATGAAAAAAAGAAAACGCATTATCCTTTCCATTGACGGTGGCGGAGCGCGCGGCCTTATTCCCATTCGTCTGCTGCGCGGCCTTGAGACCAAATTATATGAGCGCGGAAAATCCGCTCCCCTTTGCCGATACTTTGATTTGATCTGCGGAACATCCAGCGGCGGCCTGATTGCTGCCGGGCTGACGGCACCGAACCCAGACCGTGACAAATCCGGCCAGCCAGCGATGACGCTCAGCGAACTGCAAGAGTTTTTTGAGATCGAAGCCCGCGAGCTTTACATGAACAACCGCAGGCACTGGCTGCCTCGGCGCCTTTACCATACTTTCGGGCAGTTCAATAAAGGCATTCAGGAACGACCCATTGAACAAGCTATCAAGCAACATATTGGCTGGAGTGCGCTTTCCTGCAGTATGACGGCTATTTTGCTGACTGCGTATGACCTGAAAAACCGCCGTGTTGTTTCCATGAGCAACAACACAACCGGGCGGGATGATTATTATTTCTGGCAGGCTGTGCGGGCAACGACCTCCTCCCCATCGTGGTTTGAACCAGCCCGCGTTGAGAACCTAACGACCGGCGATGAAGAAATCATGATTGACGCTGCCGGCTTCCTGAATGACCCAGTACTTGCAGCCTATGCAGAGGCACGCCGTCATGGATGGGCACCCAAAGACATCATTATTCTCTCGCTTGGCTCAGGTAATCCGGTTGAAGAGAAGCATAGCTTTAATCAGGCAGTGAACTGGGGCACCAGTGGATGGCTTTCTCCAGAAGAAGGTACGCCCCTGCTCTCCAGCTACATGCATGGGCAAACGGCCTCCACGGGACAGTATGCAGACGTGTTGTTTAAAGACATGCCGGGGATTGAGTACATTCGCCTCAACGCTGATCTTCCACACTTTGGCAGCGACATTTATAGCGTGCGTCCGGGCGAAGTGCTTCAGCTCAACCGCATTGCAGATGACCTCCTTTCCGGTCACGAAGATGCACTCGACAAACTGGCAGATATCATGGAAGAAAGGCAGGATGGCCCCGGCTTTTAGGCTTCACAATCCTTCCGCCCCTGCTACAACCACTAGGATGAATAGTGAAAGTGATTCACGCTATAGCCGTGGATCCATTGGAGGGATCATGTTTGGGTTGAGAGGTCATCAGCGCACGATTGCCTTAATGGCTGGTGGAATTGTTGTGAGCCTGCTTTCTGCTGGTGCTCATGCTGTGCCTCTTCCTAACACGAAGCCTCCGCTCTCTGCTGAGGATTATCGCGAAGCCCTGAAAAAGCAGCCAGAATTTCCGGGAGCTGCCAAGTATCACTTCGGGCACAAGAAAACACCTGCCAAAACGAAACCTCTCTCCTTTGGCAGTTATGCAAGAGGTTGTGTTGCAGGGGCTGTCTCTATTCCTAAAGACGGTGAGAATTGGCAGGTCATGCGCCTGTCTCGTAACCGCAATTGGGGACACCCTGTTCTCATCGATTTCCTGAAGCGTCTGGCTGCTGATGCGCCAGATTTGGGTTGGAATGGCTTGCTGGTTGGCGATCTTTCGCAGCCGCGCGGTGGCCCGATGTTGACGGGTCATGCTTCTCATCAGATTGGATTGGATGCTGATATCTGGCTGAGACAAATGCCAGACACACGCTTCAGCGCCAAGCAGCGCGAGTCAGAGAGTGCAGTTTCCATGCTGAATGGCAACCTGAGCAAACCGGGGGCGGACCGCCGCGTCAATCCGAAGCGCTGGACGGATGCCCATGCAAAGCTGATCCGCCGCGCTGCCCAGGACGATGGTGTGGCTCGCATCTTCGTAAATCCGACAATCAAGAAAGCACTGTGTGAGTTTGAGAGCGCTGATCGCGACTGGTTGCGCAAAGTACGGCCCTGGTGGGGACACCACTATCACTTCCACGTGCGGATGGCCTGCCCAAACGGCAGCACACAGTGTAAAAATCAGGCCGTGCCACCTGCTGGTGATGGCTGCGGCAAAGAGCTGACTTATTGGCTTTCTGATGCTCCCTGGGTTCCTAAAAAGCCGAAACCGGGTGAAAAACCAAAACCACGCAAGCCAAAGCCTCTGCTTGCTGTTGCTGACCTGCCTAACAGCTGTGCGACGGTTTTGAGAACGGAGTAGTGCAGTATCTTGCTGATGTTACCGAGCTAACAATCTCCGGTTTGTTCGGCGGTGACTGCTTTCATGTGCTGGTGTTTAGTCCATGCTTTTCGGATGAGGCTGAGGTACAACAAGACCCACGATTCCATACAACAGGCCTGGGGTGGCGTTGTCATACTAGGCTCATATCCGCTTGTGGTGCTCTCATAGCAGCGGTGATACACATCATGGCCGTAGAGAATTCCCCGGCACGTTTGCAAGCAAACTACTGAGTTCTTTTACTCCACCATCTTAGGAGATGAGTGGTTGCTCAGTACAGATTTGCGCTTTTTAGACAAGCGGAGTCGGCAGAAACCGGTATTCTTCGAGCTAGCCAACTGACAGAGTATTCATAATCAATGCATCATGACATAGATGAATTATGATCATTCATAGTAAGCTCTATATGAATACGTAAACAGCGCCCAACCTGCTAAAATACATCCAACACGCTTACAACATTAAAATTGTAGTAAAATCAAATAAATTCAAGTATTTGACTCCACATACAAACACGTTTACTTATTTCTCAGCTCATGTAAGAGCTAGATTTTGCTACCTACAGATATGATGTCTGTTGTTTCAGTGCGCATGCTGATTTCAATAGCAATTTATTGATATTCTGTAGAGGTATTCATTATGGATGTTAGTGGCGTTCGCTTATCCTTTTCATTTACTAATTTTGCCGGAAATTACGACCCTGCTCCAGTTATGACGCAGGACGAAATTGCGATTGGTCTGCTTCAAGACATTGTTCGGTTTACGCCAGACAACGAGCTTCGACAGAAAAGTCAAAATGCAAAAACTGAGGCTGAAAACAGCAACGACCCAGCGAAGAAAGCCATAAGCAAAATCTTTGAAGTCCTTGTTGGGCTTAATCTTGACGCAATGGACAACGTCATACAGTCATATCTATCGCAGCAAGACCGTAAGGCTAAAGCTATTCAGAAATTCTTTGATATATCCAAAGATTGGACAGATCCGAATAGTGAAGTTGTTTTCCGAGAGGTTATGAGCGCAATCAATGCCAGTGCAAAGACCGGCGATCCTATTGCAATCGAGATAAAAAAAGCGATGCAAGACGGCACGCTCCAGATGGAAGATATGGCGGATTATGGGTTTGAGACAAAATCTGATTACATCGTCTATCTAAATCCTGATGGAGAGTATGTCGTAGGAATGTCTTCGATTACTCACGTTGGAGAGTATGCGAGTGCTGATAGTCTGTTCGCAGATCTCACCTATGTAAATGACGAAGGTCGTTCAATTGATAAGAGAACAGGCCACAACGCGTACTATGTGCAAGTTGCCAAAAATCTGGCCTTCTACTTCACGTGGCCCTAAAGATATTCGCCATTCATTCTTCTATGATTGGACATATATATCGGGGAGCGCTATCGCTCCCTTTTTCCTCAATCATGCATGTACGCAGCTGGGGCTTTGTCGTTGTTCAGGATGAGCGTCATCAGGGTCAGGTCCAGCCAGCGGCCGAATTTGAAGCCGACTTGGGGGAGCTCTCCGCTGACTTTGAAGCCGTAGCGTTCGTGCAATCGGATTGAGCCTTTATTGTCGCTGTCGATGGCACCGATTAAGAC
Organism: Pseudovibrio sp. W74; assembly: GCF_001623085.1. Classification (NCBI taxonomy): domain Bacteria; kingdom Pseudomonadati; phylum Pseudomonadota; class Alphaproteobacteria; order Hyphomicrobiales; family Stappiaceae; genus Pseudovibrio; species Pseudovibrio sp. W74. The sequence goes on along the minus strand of NZ_LMCJ01000013.1, from coordinate 85,314 downwards.
GTGTTTCTGATCTTGTTTTGCAAGTTCGATCAGTTTTTCAAGCAATACGGATCCAGCCCCTTTTCCACGAGATTGCGGCGTTACATAAACTGAATGCTCCATGGTTTTGTTATAGCCTGGCTTCTCACGGAACGGGCCATAACTGCCGTATCCCAGCACATTACCGTTGTCGTCTTCAGCCACGATGATCGGAAACCCGCCAGCAATCCTGTTTTCGAACCAGGTCTTACGGTCTTCCAAAGTCTCCAACGCATCCGTCCAGATTGCAGCCAGAGTTTTGACTGCATCATTGTGAATTTCCAGGATGACAGGAAGATCAGAGTTGGTTGCATGACGCAGTTTCATGGAAGCCCCTTTAAAATGCCCGGTGCAAATAACGCTAGAGTGAAGGTATGCGTGTTGCCCCGGAAATCTACTTTTTGCGTAGTTTTGATAGATACGCCTTAACTTTCAGCAGAATTGTCATATTTTACGACAGGCCTCAAGAACACACCGCGCGCAAACACTTGAGTTTATTGCAGGATAGTCTGGGATCTGGAGTTAAAACCGAGCAGACATCAGATAGGTGAAATTTACTAAACATCAAATTATTTTACGTAATTTTAACCATAGTTTTTGATGATTACATCAAATTTCAATGGTTGATTTTAAGGTTATCAATTAATTACTGCACCTTTGGGTAGTTGTTACTTAACAGAGAGCAAACACGTTACTCAGCAGCAATTATCTCACTCCTTGAATATCACCCTGCTTACACTTTCATATCTGGAGTATTTGAAGTGAAACAGGTTCTGTGTATTTCCACCCTTATGGCGGGCGTTGGATTAATAATTGCCGGAGCATCCGCTGCGCAGGCTCAAGACAGTGGCATGTATATCTCGCTCAAAGGCGCAAAGGCATTTTCACTTCGTAGCACCTTTGACCCAATCGGAGGTGTGCCAACTGATAGCTATGATTTTGACTATAAAAGCGAATGGTCGGCAAGCACTAGCCTTGGATATAGGTTGAATGAGTATCTTCGTCTTGAAGGTGAACTAGGATATCTTGTCAACTCGGTCAAAGATATGAGCAGTGACACCATTCCAATCGATTACAGCTCAAGAGGAAAAATCTTTGCCAGATATACTATGGCAAACATACTTGCTGATTTTGCTCTTACAGATCAGCTGACGGCCTTCGCGGGAGGTGGTATTGGCATTGCAAAGCCAGATATGGATAAAACAATCCTCTCAAATGCGCTCTTGGGTCAGACACGGCAAATCGAGATCGAAGATCAATATGTTTTTGCATGGAAACTCACTGGCGGCCTTTCTTATGAGGCGTATGAAAACACTCACCTTTTTGCAGATTATACTTATTTCCAAACGGCCGATTTTGACATCAAGCAAAAGACAACCCAAAGCGGCGTTTCTGTAGAAAACACACTGGAGTCAGATCTAAGTTCTCACCTCATCGGCGTTGGTCTTCGCTATGATTTTTAGCGGGTAACATATGTAAGAACTTCGCTAATTTTCACTATTGACAGAGGCGGCAGGTTGCCGCCTTGTTTTATGCATAGCGACTACTGGTAATATCATCAGACTTCATAGAGACCAGACAAGTTATATCATTGTAATTGATACCTATATTTTACATGTTCTGTGAATTACATCATTAATTATTTGGTAAGACTTGTCTATTTGCGCGAATCTCCCTTTCAGGACTTCAGGAGATAGTGCGCAATGGGAAAGCTTTCCTCTACTGTGATCATGTTAGTTTCTGCGTTATTGGCGACAGGAGCACTCTCTGCCCGTTCCTATGCTGCGGATTTGGCGGCGGCTGCGCAAGAAGCAGCGGCAGCAGCGGCTGAAAAGGCGGCGATGGGCATGTTTCCACTCAAACCTTATGCAGGTGCTAAGGCCTTTGTTTCTTACGCACCTGATGGTGATTTTTATACACCTGGGACTGGGCGAACAAAATTTTTCGAATACAATATCGGCTGGAATGCCGCCGCTTTTGGTGGTGTAACGGCAGGGGACTTTGTCAAACTTCAGCTGGATACTGGTTACATCAGCAATAGCGTTTCTAACCTTTCCGGGGTGGACGGCGGAAGTGGAACTGTGGCCGCCGCCTATGTGATGGGCGGCGTTATTCTTTCTGCTCCCCTTTCTCCCCTCACCAAAAAGGTCATTCCGTTTGCCGGGATCAGCATTGGGGCTGCATTTCCTGTCATCGGGACGATCAATGGCACAATTAACGGAGATCAGTTCACAATCAAAGGCAGTCAGTCGACGGTGGGGGCCCTGCTGGCTCGCGGGGGGGTAACCATAGCGATTAACCCCAAACTTGGAGCAACACTCGAATACGGGTTCTTCCAGACCGCGGATTTCTCACTGAGCACAACGGACAATATCTCCGGTTCCGGCAACGCGTCGACCGATATGTCAGCTCATTTGTTTGGTCTTGGCTTTGAGTATCACTTTTAGCCAGATAGCAGCGAGAATCTGAGAGAAAGCCAATTGCTATTCACTTTATTGGCTGGAAAACGGCAAAAAAGCGCGTGGGCGCTTATTATGTGCTTTGCCATAGAGCAAAGCAGTGGTAATTGAGCGCCCATGACGACCAAAACTTTGTCCAATATTCGTAATTTCTCGATTGTCGCGCACATCGACCACGGTAAGTCCACCCTGGCTGATCGCCTCATCCAGTCTACCGGCACTCTCACTGATCGTGAGATGACGGAGCAGGTTCTCGATTCCATGGATATCGAGAAGGAGCGCGGCATTACCATTAAGGCTCAAACCGTTCGCCTGATCTATAAGGCAGATAACGGTGAAGAGTACACGCTGAACCTGATTGATACCCCAGGTCACGTGGACTTTGCCTATGAAGTTTCTCGCTCCCTTGCTGCGGTGGAAGGCTCCCTGTTGGTGGTTGATGCCTCCCAAGGTGTGGAAGCGCAGACGCTTGCGAACGTCTATCAGGCGATCGACAACGACCACGATATCGTGACCGTTCTCAACAAGGTTGACCTGCCTGCTGCCGAGCCGGATCGCATCAAAGAGCAGATCGAAGATGTGATCGGGCTTGATACGTCTGACTCCGTGATGATTTCAGCGAAAACCGGACTTGGTATTCCTGATGTTTTGGAAGCAATCGTCAAACAGCTTCCTGCACCAAAAGGCAATCCGGATGGCCCGCTCAAGGCTATGTTGGTGGACAGCTGGTACGATACGTATCTTGGTGTAATGGTTCTGGTTCGCATCATCGACGGTGAACTGAAAAAAGGCGACTCCATCAAGATGATGGGCACTGGCGCTGTTTATCCAGTTGACCGCGTTGGTGTGATGACCCCAGCTTTCGTTGCAACGGACCGCCTTGGACCGGGTGAAATTGGTGTTCTGACAGCTTCCATCAAGGAAGTTGCTGATACCCGTGTGGGTGACACCATCACTACGGATAAAAAGGGCTGCACCAAAGCGCTGCCGGGCTTTAAGCCTGCTCAGCCTGTTGTGTTCTGTGGTCTCTTCCCGGTGGATGCCAACGACTTTGAAGACCTGCGCTCTGCTATGGGCAAGCTGCGCCTCAATGATGCATCCTTCTCTTATGAGATGGAAACATCGGCTGCGCTTGGCTTTGGTTTCCGCTGTGGTTTCCTTGGTCTGCTGCACCTTGAGATTATTCAGGAACGCCTGTCCCGTGAGTTCAACCTTGATCTGATCGCAACAGCGCCATCTGTTGTTTATGAGATGGAGATGACAGACGGTTCTCAGTTTGAGATGCACAACCCTGCTGATATGCCGGATGTTGTGAAGATCAAAGAGATCCGTGAGCCCTGGATCCGCGCGAACATCATGACGCCGGATGAGTACCTCGGTGCCATCTTGAAGCTGTGTCAGGATCGCCGTGGTGTGCAGGTTGACCTTTCCTACGTTGGGTCTCGTGCAATGGTCACTTATGACTTGCCGCTCAACGAAGTGGTTTTCGATTTCTACGACCGCCTGAAGTCCATCTCCAAAGGCTATGCTTCGTTTGATTACACAATCAGCGAATACCGTGCTGGTGATTTGGCCAGGATGTCTATTCTGGTGAACGACGAACCGGTTGATGCGCTCTCTGTGCTGGTGCACCGGTCACAGGCAGATAAACGCGGTCGTGCGATGTGTGAGGTTCTGAAGGAGCTGATCCCTCGGCACATGTTCAAAATCCCTATTCAGGCAGCGCTTGGTGGCCGCGTGATTGCGCGCGAGACCCTTTCTGCCCTGCGTAAGGATGTAACCGCGAAATGTTATGGCGGTGATGCTTCCCGTAAACGCAAGCTGCTGGACAAGCAGAAGGCGGGTAAGAAGAAGATGCGCCAGTTCGGTAAGGTTGAGATCCCTCAGGAAGCGTTCATTCAAGCGCTGAAGATGGATGACTGAGCACTGGTCTTGCTTTGGCAAGATCAAACGATCCAGTGAATCGTTTGAAGGTGCGAAGGCCGCGCGAGAGTAAGCAGCTTTTCTGCGGCGAGCCGACGAGCAAAAGAAACGGTCGGGCCAGTAGGCTCGACGCAATGATCCAGTGAATCATTGCGAGTTTCGAAGGCACGCGAGGGTAAGGTGCAAAGCACCGTCGAGCAGGCAAGCAAAACCTCAGGACAGGTGAGCTTTGCGGCAAGCCAACTTTACGGCAAAGAATTTTAAGGCGGCCTCTGGTCGCCTTTTTCGTGAAACAACGATCTAAAGGCCTTTAGCCATGTCTCTTGAGAATGACCTGCGCAGCCGCGCAGACGATAAATGCGAGCTTTGCGGTGCAACAGAGGATCTTGCTGCAGTCGCAGTTGGTCCGGATAGCGATGGCAGTGCAGAAAAATCCATTCTGGTTTGCGGCACCTGCTCTGCGCAGTTGGAGAGTGAAGCTGAGCTGGATGTGAACCATTTGCGCTGCCTGAATGAGAGCGCATGGAACACTGAGCCAGCGGTTCAGGTGAGCGCATGGCGCCTGCTTGGCCGCCTTTCCGGTGAAGCGTGGGCACGAGACCTACTGGATACGCTGTATCTGGATGAGGAAACGCTTGAGTGGGCTCAGTCCGGTATGCCAGCGGCAGAGGATGAAGACTCCATCGTGCACAAGGATACGCATGGCGCTGTGCTTTCCGCTGGCGACACCGTGACGCTGGTTAAAGACCTCAAGGTCAAAGGCGCTGGCTTCACTGCCAAGCGCGGCACAGCGGTGCGGAACATTACTCTGGTGCAGGATAATGCAGAACACATCGAAGGCCGCGTCAACGACCAACGTATTGTTATTCTGACGGAATTCGTGAAGAAGTCCTAAGGACTGGCACTGGAAACCTGAGACGTAGAAAGCGGCCTAAATGGTCGCTTTTTTTAGGTATCTCAGCGTCCTTTCTGCTCAACATAATTGCTATCTCCTCCGAACCACCAATTCCGCCACCTCCAAATCGAGCATTTTGATGCAAGCTTAAAAGTCAACCACGTCAAAACGTCCCCTTTCCTCTTTGCAATAACAGTTAATCTTGATCGTTCTGGGATAAACCGATCTGCGAATGCAGTTGGATTTGCTCGGGGGTTAAGCGCAGGAGGATTTGGTTGTCTTTCCATTGATAGAGGCTTGAGCCAAGGTTTGAGGTTTCGATGCGGTAGTGGTGGCCGCCTTGGCGGGCGTACCAATCTATGCGGTCTTTGTTGAACCATTTGTTGGTCTTGAGCGGGTGCAGCATAGTGAGGTTGCCGGGGTAGTCGGCGAGGAGCAGGTCTATGGCGTTGGCGGCATTGGTTTCTTCAGCGACGCGGTGGACTTCGCAAATCTGCGGTTTCTTGATCGTGGCGAAGCGCTTGCCGACATGGGCGTACTCGTTGAAGTGTGCCATGCTTTCATTATGCCGCAGATAATCAAACACCACGATGGCGCCATCACAAATGGAGGAGAAATAGAAGGATTTGTTGGTGTATTGGAGCGTCACCCGTTGCGGTTGGTTGGCGATATAGCGTTGGACGGTATTGCCACTTCCTGTCAGATACTCGCCCCGCCTTTTCTTCTGCAGGGCCAGTCCAAGGCCAATCAAGTAGTCATCATCAAGAAAGCGCGCAGGTATGGATTTATGCGACTTCCTGTTTGAAGCGGCTGGTTGACCTGAAAACACATTCCTCCCAAACCTGATATCCATCTCTGTTCCCCGTCACCACAAGTGGTCGATGTTTCAAACGTGGAACAATTCCTAGGCAAAAGCAGTCCTTCAAATGCCTCAGATGGATAGTCTTAGGTTACATCTAATTGGGTGGATCTCAGGGTTTTCCTTTCGTCTCAGCCGTGGTCTTCCTCTTTCTGGTTCACGAAGATCAGCACCAAAAACGCGATGATGCTGATGTTGTAGGAGGTGTCTATAGCCCCTCTCCCGAGTGGAGATTGCCATGCGAGGAACCACTCTCCTGCTCCTGTTACAAAGATGCCGAACCAAAGCAGAATGGCGATGCAAAGGCCGAAAGAGACGGTGGATTTGGAGCGATTGAATGAGGCCGCTGGCCGATGAATGCTGGCCAGCATGCGTAAGCTTCCCAGAACCAGCAGGAGAGCAATGAAGCCTTCTATGGCCAGGATAATGGTGAGGAAGGTGGGTGCGGTTTCCAGAGGGAACACAGCCCGGAATTTGGGGCTGGTTGGGAATGTGTCCACCATGGAAATGACGCTTTCAATATACGCCAGATTGGCCGGTGCATCCTGATAATTATTGAAGCAGACCAGAGCAGCAAAACCGCTGAACGCCAAGGAGACCAGAACTTTGATCAGTCGAAGAAGCATGGGACTACCCGCTTTTTCGCCAGTAAAGCAGATTGGCGCTAATGCGTGGTTAGGTGCTCTCGTCAGCTCTGGTCTTTTTCATTTGCCCTCTGTTAATGGAGCGGCCTGCCTCAAGCAATATCCAGAATCTCAGGCCACAAGACCGCGTTTTGCTTGGCGAAGGCCTTCAGATGCCCAACTTCCTTGAGCTCGAAGTCTGCCGGATTAAGGATTTGTCGCGTGACCTGCGCATCTTTGTAGAGAGGTGGAAGGCGTTCCACTGAGGCATTGGGGGCAAGATCATCATCGGTGAACGACATGATTTTGATCGGGCCAGTGAACGGCTTCGGGTTCATGGAAGGTAAAACACTACCGATGTCATCCTTGAAGAAGGTTGGAGAAGTGCACCATTTACGCCATTGCCAGTAAACACCAGCAGGGATATCTGCGCCGATCCCAAGTGCCTTACCGGGCAAATAACCTTTCATACGTGTGACAGCTGGCCCTAGCAAATACCAGAAGGCAACAACAGTCAGGAAGTATGGCATATGGTGGTCACGCCAATAAACCTGACCGCAGGCAACTGTGGTGACTTTATCGACCATGTCCAGGTTTCGATGGAATGGCAACATGAAGCCGCCAAGAGAGTGACCAATCACGTGAGTGCTGGGCGTGTCAGCCAGTTTCAGCAGCGCATCAAAGGCAGCTTGCTGATCATACAGGCCCCAATCAGACATCGTGGCAGAAGAGTTGCGTGGATGTATCTGTTTAGAGGCACCAAAGTCGCGATAGTCATAGGTGAGGCAGAGATGGCCCTGCTCTGCGACCCAGCGGGCAAACTTGGCATAAAACAATTGCGGCACACCGGTTGCGCCGTGAATAATGACTGAGGATTTTGGGTCACCCACAGGCCAGTAGGCTTTGCCAATCAGTGTAGCCCCCTCACTGGGAATTGTGATTGTTTCCACGCGCTGCTCACTTTCAGCCATCATTTCTTCCAGTTGCTTCATAGCGGTATCTTTTCAACTTACGATGGCCGCATAGGATCATATATTAACGTATAGGTAAAGTCAGAAGGTAAAATATACCGCTCGCTTTTAAGAGAAGGTTTCATGAGTTCATTCTCGGAAACACTCTGATTTCAGAGCATGTTGTGTAATTTGTTAGAGGTAGGGATCAAGTGAGACCTGCCTTATTGCAGTGCTTTCGCCAAGGCTTGCTGAATTGCTGTGATTGTCTCCTGCACCGATCTGGGTGGCAGAGTATCATAGCTGTGCACGGCATAAATTGGTGTTGGTTCTGGCTCTGACAGAGTAAGGAGAGGCTGGAGGGTTCCAGTCTTCAGGTCCTGCGCAATCGCGATATCCGGCAGGAGCGCAACGCCCAGGCCATTTCGGGCAAAAGCTGCGATGGCTTCAATGGTGTTGGCTTTGACGGCAGACCTGAAGCTCACCTCAATGCTCTCTGAACTTTCCTGAACCGGGAAGCGGTGCCGCACCACAGCAGGCTCTCGTGTATGAGCGATGTATGGCAGGGATTGCACCCATTGCCAGTAGAGCGGGTCATCAGCGGGAGGCACCTTTTCAATTACAGCTGGCGCGGCACACAGAATATCGCGCAGCGTCCCTATGCGGCGCGCCTGAAGCGTGCTGTCTGGCAGTTGGCCGACACTGATCGCAACATCAATCCCCTCCGTGATCAGATTGAGGCGCTTGTCCTCCGCTATCACTGAAGGCTGAAGGTTCGGGAACTTCTCTTTCACAACTGCCAGGGCCGGTGCGATGACAGGCGTGATGAAAGCGTGGGGGGCTGTGATGGTGATCGGGCCAGACGGGACCGCTCCGAAACTCTCCATCTCGGTTTCCGCCTGCCGTGAGAGTGCGAGGATTTCTTTACAACGCTGGTAGTAGCGCTCCCCTGCTGGGGTCAGAGAGAGGTGGCGTGTGGTGCGGATGGCGAGTTTTACATCCAGCTGTTCTTCCAGCCGCTTCAGGTTTTGACTGACAGCGGACTTGGCTATGTTCAACTCATCCGCTGCACGGGTGATTGAGCCAGTTTCGACGACTGTGACGAAGGAGAGCGGGAGCGTTGAGAGCATTTTGTTCTCACTATGTGAATAGTGATTTCAGAAATAGAGTGTTTTTCAAACAATGCAAGTGCGGCAAAAGACAGTCATCAACATCGCATCTGAACGGAGATCACGTGATGACTTTCATTAAATCTATCGCTCTTGCTGCTACTGTCGCGGTTGGATTGAGCGGACAAGCCATCGCTGACGAAGCAGGAAAACTGGCTGAAGGTGAATACAAGCTCAACACCGCTGTTGCCACTGCAAGCCGCGCCTGGCGTGATGCGTTCAACGCAGGTGATGCAGCGGGTGCGGCAGCGCTTTATGAGGATGATGCCGTGATGGTGGTGAAGCCATTTGGCACATTTAAAGGGCGCGAAGCGATTGAGGGCTTTTGGACAGACATCATCTCCAAGGGATTTGATGATGTGGTTTACAGCAGTACCGTCACCACTGTTCTGGACCAGACCTCTGCCCGCGTTGCAGCCAACTGGAAGATGAACAACGCCCATGGCGTCATCACCAATGAGCTTTGGGTTTTGCAGCCGGATGGCCGTGCTTTGCTGCGCGAGGACCACTTCGAGATCGCTCAATAAACACGCGTATTTGCCTTGTGCCCTGATAAAGGACAGCCCGTTATGACAAAGCTTGATACTCTTCGTTTGCGCGTCCGTGATGTGGCGGCTCAAAAGCGATTTTATTGCGATGTCCTGGGTATGTCCGATCAGGGTGACGGGCGGGTCGGATATTGTGCGGAAGAGACGGCACTTCTGTTCATCGAGGCGGAGGCGCCTTACACGCCGCAAGCTACCGATCTTTATTGGAAAATCGCACTCTCAGTTCCCAATATCGAGCTGGCCTGCGCCCAGCTTCAGGCGCGCGGTGTCTATGTTACAGGGCCGCAGCAGTTTCGGGATGTCGGGTACCTTGCCAAACTCACAGATCCGGAAGGTTTTGTGATTGAGCTGATTGACCATTGGTTTGAAGGCGATCGGCCTGATCTGGAGTTCGATGAGAGCCGACTAGGTGGAGGTCCGCATCTCAGCCTTGTGACCTTGCGCACTGGCGACACTACGGCAATTGAGCCCGATATTCTCAGTTGGGGTATGACGCCGCTCTCCGTTCAGCCTGTCGAGCCTTTTGGTTTCACGCTCTACTTTTACGCCTTCACGACTGAACAGCCTCCAAACCCTGATCTCACCGGAGTTGAGAACCGAACCTGGACCTATCAGCGGCCTTATACGGTGCTGGAAATTCAGCATGTTTCTGCAGTGAAGACGGAGAGTTTGCCGGAAGTTGGTGCAGCAGGTTATGGCGGCCTGATATTTGGCTCAGCCGGTGCGCCTATTCATTCTGAGCGGCTGATGATTACGGCAAATTGAGACTGCGTCATCCCCCGCCCCTACCGTGCAGATTGCCTGAAAACGAAGAAGGCGGCAGAGCTAGAGTCCCCCTATACCCTAGCTCTAGCCGCCTTATCGTTATGAGGTGATGCCGACTTCAAACCGTCCTTTAAAGTCAGCGCCTCACACTTCGACTGGATCTCTGTCCGAGTTATTCTTTGCTGAGATCAGCGTCTAAACCCGCGATCATGCGATCTGCAGTTTTATTCCGTGAAGAAAACTCTGAAATCACAACCATCCCAAGGATCGCCAAGAATACGCAAATGAATAATATCAAGCCGAAAGTCATAGTGCCTCCACTTCAATGACATTTAAAGCGTAGATAGCATTTTGACCTATGTCAATATGAATTTATAATTTGACTAATGTGAAATTTACTCATGGTCAGAAGCGATATTTCTTCATCATTTCATTTCGCACCGCACAACTTAGTATAATTATTTCTTTTATTATTCTTGACCACAAACTTTCTAGCACTGACCTCACCTTTACTCGCAGCTATAGTACATATACGTAGATTACCTAAGTTAAATCGATTTAAGAGCCAGCTGAAAATCAGTCACTTTTGCAGCGCGAAAACCTGAGTTAAGGTCGTACATCGAGCGATCACCCGTATTTTCGGAGTTACCTTCATGCCTATGCCTCAGGAGTATCAGCTGGCCTCTCAGCAGTACGAATCTTTCCTTGCTGATGCTCAGGACGCACTTGGTCTGACCACTCGCAATCAGACCTACACATGCGTACAGGCTGTTTTGCTGGTGTTCCGTCGGAGATTGAACGCTGAGCAAGTTCTGTCCTTTGCTGATACGCTGCCAGCGGTTCTTCGGGCGATTTTCACATCTGGCTGGAGCAGCAGCGACTACACTGCGGACTTTGGCGATGAAGACGATTGGGCTGCTGAGGTAAAAGCTCTCAGGGCACATCACAACTTTGCGGATGATGAGACGCCCGCACGTGTGGTTGAGGTTTTGCGCAGCCGCGTTGACCTTTCCCGCTTTGAGCAGGTGTTAGGCCAGATCGGCCCTGACGCTTTACGGTTTTGGGGACTTGAAGTTTCGGCTGACGCAGAGGTGGCTGATGTGAAGTGAGATTATCATTCTGAGTTCAGGAAGGCATACTACATTGATCCCCTTCCCGGCATTCAATGTTAGAAGGTATCGCCAGTTGTCTGGCACCAGTTACCCGCCTATTAGACGGCTCTATTAAACGCTGAAAGAAACCCCATTGAAACACGAAATTACCTTCACCAGATTGCCTGAAGTTGAGCCAAGTGAAATTATTGCTCACATGTCCGACCCTCGTATTGCCGAGCATATGCCACTTCTGACATTCGAGTGGGATGAAGCAGCCGTCAGCAAATTTGTCACTGCTAAAGAAGAGTGCTGGAAACGTGATGGCCTAGGGCATTGGGCTATCTTGCTAGACAACAACTATGTCGGTTGGGGTGGCTTTCAAAAAGAAGGAGATGAATGGGATTATGGTCTGGTTCTGAAAACAGAGTTTTTTGGCCTAGGCACACGCATCTCACAAAAAGCAATTGAATTTGCCCTTGCAGATGAGCGTATCCCCTTCGTCACGTTTTTGTTGCCGCCGTCGCGCAAAAAACTAGGAGCGCTTAAAAGGCTCGGCGCAGTATTTGTCGGTGAAATCGAATATGATGGCACTACATTTCTCAAGTACTGCCTGAATACTGAATGACGGGTTCTTCAGCTGAGCGGTCAACAAAATCCCCGAAGCCTGCCTCTTCGTCGAGGCCGCAATGTATGCGTGCTTGAGCGGCAGAAAGATGCCGCAGCTGGGAAGAGCTGCGACATGTCTTTGACAGGTGCTGCTTATTTAAAGACGCAGCGGTTGATGGCCGGATCCTTACCGTCCAACTTTTTCGAGAGCAACTTAGCTACTCCCAGAGGCGCACCTACCATAAGCTCAGTGCCAGTGGAATTGACTGATTTGACTGAACAAAGCTTGTCGTGGAACGACTTATCGCAGCACGTACCGTCGGTGTTGCGATCGCCGGGTGCGCATAACCAGGGGCCAGCCATCTGAAAGCCTGCGGACGGGCTAGGCACTGAGGGGCAGGAACAGATGATCTCGTCTTCCTTGACCGCTCCGATGCCGGGGAAGTCTTTCCCCTGCGTGCTGTTAAAACAGAAGCCGCCATCACATTGAGCAGAGTAGCCAGCGGGCGCATCGTCTGTGTTGGGGCAGCTGTACGTCGCCATGGGTGGCCCCAGCTTTTCCGTATCGGGATCGTAGTCAGTTTCCATCTGGCGCGGTGTGGCATAGGTGCTTACCGTGAAACCGTTATCAATGCCGGCCTTTAACAGATCACAGACATCCTTTTTCTCGTCACCCTCTTTATAGTGAAACGGGAGAGAAATGCTCTGTTCGTTCATCACATCACATTTGCAGTAAGCAACAGTGTCGACGGTCCAGCATTTGGCTGTGGCGCACAGAGCGAATGTGTTGGGATCATCCTGAGATACCGGGCATTCCTTGAAAAGACTTAGGTCTGTGCTCGCGTCTGTGCCGGTTTCAGCGTTGGCTGCACCTAAACTGAGTAGAGGGAACGCGAGTACGAGCCATAGCGTTGCTAATCGTGAAGCTGATTTCAGCGGCATTTGTTATCTCCTTTTTGCGCTGAACGGTTGCCGTCTTATGGGCTAACAGTCAGGGATGCTTATCTGCTTGCTTATGGTGTCGCGATGTCGCGGTCAGAGTGTCCATCAGCGCCGCAAAGGTCCGGGGCTGGAACTGTCTTCATTGTTCAATGTATGGGTAAGCAGACATTTCTTCAGGCGCTGTTCAACGAGCACCTGTTCCAGTGCGTGACGGATGTCATTACCAATACCCGGCGTCTGGCTGACACCGTGTAATGAAGGATACTGGCCAGTGTAAATGCTGGTTCGGCTGGGAGCGCAGGCTGTGGTTGCAGTGTGGTGGTTGAGAAACTCCAATCCGTGTTGGCGCATCTTTCCGAGCGCAACACTGTTCTGCAACTGGTACTGCTTGGCACTGTCATTATCATAGATCGGCGGAAAGCGCTCTTCATCCGTCGTGATAATCAAAAAATTGAGCGGCTTACCGTTAATTTTCATGCTGTGTCCTTATCGTTTTTGTTCGTTTTGGACATCGTTCGCTGGAATGTATGTACTCAAGTAAATCTGAGTGACCGACGCAGATATAGAGCTGAAGCACTCTGAGAAGCGGGTGGGAAAGTTGTATGACAGAAACATGAATCACAACATAAAGTTGTTACGTGTTTTCATCTTGAAATATTGGGGGAGATATTTGCGTGAGGAGCGGTTTGAACAGCGTGATGATCAGTTAGCCCACCCGACTTTCTTTCTAAAGCAAATCACTCCCTGCGAGAGTGATAATTGAACCTTATCTGGGTCTAATTCGGCGACACGTAAAGAGTAGGAAGTAGGCTCTACTGAGTAAAAACCTACTTCACCTCAGGTCAAGAACTACCTAAATCAGTTCGCATTTAAGTTGAAACACATGAACTGCTTTAGCCTTTGTTTTTGCGGATCTTTATCCGAAGGCCGATTTCCACTTTTCGGAGATACGCTGTAGCAGACGATTGTAATTAGCCCACTTGCTGTAATGTGTTGATGCGATTGAGGCCGAGTTCAACGATCTTCAAGGCAACCTCAGAATGTGTCATCGCTGACGGCCTGTTCGTCTTCGATTTTGACCCAGTTTGTAATGAACAAGCCCTCGGGAAGTAACTTGAATCGGGCGTCATACCCGGCACTAGGTTTGCTTCAAGAAAATTGGGGTTTCCTTCTGCATCAAGCTTGATGTCAATCCGACCAAAACTCTTAACTCCTAATGCCGTAAAAGCACTGCCTGCAAGCTCGGAAACAGCGCTCAAAGTGGGTTCGGTAATAGTTCTGAGTAACTCATGATTTTGCTGCTTTGCAGCACATCCCAATATTCGATCACCCTTTTCATTCTTGGGAACTATGATTTCTACAGGCATAATAGATCTTGAATCGGTTTCCGGATCGTCAAAGATTGCAACGGTAAACTCTCGTCCCGGTAGCACCTCCTCGACCAGAACATCTGCGCCATAGCTTTCGAAAAGTTCTTTGACTTTACTTTGATAACTTTCGAAGTCGCGAACTATCGAGTTTTCATCAATTCCATTTCCATTAGCAGCATCTATTGGTTTAACGAAAAGAGGAAGAAAAAGAGGGAGTTTGTCTTCTGTTTCGAACTGGCCAGGGCAGGCTTGGAAAAACTTTGCAGTAGCAATACCGTGGTTTTGTATAGCCGTCTTAGCCTTTCCTTTATTGGAATCGAACTCCAGACAGTTGCGATCAGATCCGGTAAAAGCAATTGCATGCTTAGAAAAGTAATCTGAAAACCAAGTTTTTGTATTATTACTTACATCCAGGAAGTATTTACTGCAAAGGACAACAAGATCTGGTCTAGACGTAACAATATCATTTAAACTGGATATCGAAGAAATCTCGTGAAACGTAACTGTTTGATATTTTTCTTTTAGAGCATCGTAAAAGAAGCGACATGTCTCAATCGATCCAAATCCGGTTTCTTTCAAATCATGTGTATTGGTCGCTACAACTGCAATGTGGTTCTTCAATTTTGAGGAGTGTTCCTGCAAATTTTGCCGATGGTTACTGTTTGCAATTGGATTGGGAAACTGGAGAGGACCAATTAATTCTGCGGTTAAGCCAATTTTAGCAAGATCAGTTCGTTCTGTCATTGGACCATTCTTTCGTTGCTCAGTCATCAGTTGACAAGCAAATTGCCGGCCCTTTGTTTAGAGCACGGGAAGTGGCGAGGATAATTGACCGGTAAAACGTGGATTTAACTCACACAGTGCCGGGTGAGGATGGCTTTATTCACGGCACTAAGATCTTGTAGGAATAGGGGGAGCAGCTGTGAGGTAGTGTATATGACCAGCTGCAGATCTGATAAACACCACTGTCATGAGTAAGGAAGTTACGTGTCCAGGGACCGTCTTTTGTTAGGCAACTTCGATATTGTTGACTTCTATTTTCCCGTTTGCAGGATTTGTAAGCGTATCGAAACGTACTTTTTGGCGTTCAGCCAATTTCTTAATACCAGCACGATTTAAGGACGCTCGAAGGACGCGAAACTGTGAATTTGTACCGTCCTCCTGAATGTAGCCAAAGCCTTGCTCAGAATTGAAGAATTTCACGGAACCATTGATCATTTAGGATACAATCTGTGATGACCAAAAACGCTTTAGTACTTATGTACAGTCGCTTGGCCAGAGAATACTACTTCCCCAAAAGCAATATTCCATTATGTACATATTGCACATCTTATCGCACTGGTTCAATCAATTTAAATTTTAATACGGATTTATTTGGATAGTATAAGTAAATCTTAGAGAAACATAGTTTCTTGAACTTTAGATCTACTAGATCAAAGAATAGATCTTAGCCCAAGATATTTAGCGATATCTTGTGCACTCGCTGATTGCCAATCACTTGGTAGACTATTTTATCAAAGGGCGAGGCTTTTTATCGGTAGCTTCTTTAGCAAGACGGAGTTCTTTTAGGCGAGACGTTTTTTCACTTAATTGCAGAGCCCGTTCCTCTTCATCGGTGAGTTCTTTTTTTTTATTTTTTTCAATCGCAGCAAATCGATCTTTTGCACATGACATTGAAATATTAGGCATATTTTGGTTCTTTCTATAAGGACTAGGGCTACGCAACAGGCGCAGCCCTGATCTTTTATTAGTCAACCAGCTGCAAATTCACAGCTGAAGCTTTGCCATCGCGGCCGCTTTCTAGTTCATAAGCAACTTTTTGACCTTCTTCGAGACCCATAAGTCCTGCCCGCTCAACAGCAGAAATATGAACAAATGCATCCTTTCCGCCATCTTCAGGAGAAATAAAGCCGAAACCTTTTGTGGAATTGAAGAATTTTACAGTGCCGTGTGTCATGGTTGATACCTTGTAACTTTACCCGGGCTAAGCGGGCGTATTTCCCATGTTCGATATGTACATGGGGTGCAACATTCTCAAAATCAGGGGGAACCTAGCAAACCGGCAAGCCGGAAGAAAAGATAGCCAATGATGGCTGTAAACGCGCTTTGTTTATGTAGTTATTCTCAGCTCTCTTTTCAAGAGGCTATGTAAGATATGCTAAACAATCTACAATTCTGGCTACTCTGATCGGTCCTGAAAGCAAGAAAAACTCGTTCTCCTACAACCCTACACCATGATCATTTAGTGCTTCGACTGCGTGAATATTTATTTTCGAAGAAAATACCGGAGGCGTGTATTTTATAATATTGAGGTAGTACGATCTCAAGCCTTGATTGACGCTATCGAATGTCCACTCTGGCCCGACACTCCAGCTCTGGCCTTGTTATTGGCGCGGTACTTTGCAAATGCAACAATGGACAGCTACCCCGCCTGAATTGCCGATCTGATATTTGGCACTCGGTGTTGCTTTGCGTTTTTGGTGAGAGGTTGCCTGAGGGCAAACAGTCGTCCTCTTAGAGCGCGGTTTTACTTTCGACGACACCTGATCAGTCATTGTTGGGGGTTACGCCAACACCCCGAACCTGCCTCCCAGTGGGTTCGGGGTGTTGAAACGGACAAAACTTGCCGCAGCGGGAAGGGCTGCGGCAAGTCTTTTGCTGACATTTGAGGGTCAGTTGGTTTGATTGCGGGGGCTTGTGGCTTGCCTCGCAATCAGGTTTTGCCCCGACTGAATAGTCGTCTTTATTGCTTTCTCTTCAAACGGATTAGCCGAAGATTGGCAGGTTGCCGGTCAGTTCGAATGCAGTGATGATGAACACCAGGATACCGAAACCGAACACCATTGCCTGACGGGCGTTGCCGCCTGGGACCTGGTACATGTCCGGGTTCCGCTCACGACAGATGCGAACCATTACGATTGGCGCCAGCAAGGAGAAGATCACCAGAACCACACCAGCATAACCGATTGCTGCGATGAACCCGTGTGGGTACAGGATAGCAAGGATAATGGTTGGTACGAATGCGATGCCTACAGTCTTTGCTTTGCCAGCAACGGTAGCTGTATCGAACTTGAACAAGTCAGAGATGTAATCATACAGGCTGAGAGACACACCCAGGAAGGATGTTGCAACAGCCATGTTGCCAAAGATCTGCAGGATTACAGAGATGTTTTCACTGATACCAGACTTACTCAGAGCACCGATAATGTTACCGATGTTGCCACCTTCAGCGATGATCGCAGGGAAGTCATCACGGGAGATGTTTCCGAATACTGCAAACATCCAGAGGAAGTAGAAGAAGCCTGCAAGGAAAATCGCGATCAGCAGCGCTTTGCTTGTACGTTTCGCATCCAGACCCAGATAGTTGGTTACAGTTGGAACTGTAATTTGAAGACCAAAACTCGCCACCAAGAAGGAGATGGTGTAGAACGCATATGGCATGCGATCGCCGAGAGAGATCTCTGGGAACAGGTTCGTTGTAGATGAGTTACCGATCAATGAACTCAAGCTGATCATGAACGTGATGATCATGCCGCCGATGAGAACAGTGTTCACACGGTCAACAGCTCGGGTCCCCATCATCACAATCGATAGTAACACGACTGCGAAGATCAGACTCGCCACCCCTGATGACATGTTGACGTCACCAAAAATCGACAGCGAGTAGGTGATGATCGAACTACCACCTGAGATGTAGGCGTAGGTGAGAACGTAGCACAGGAAGGCAACGGAGAGACCGTTGACCACACGGCCCACGTTACCAATGGTGCCCTTGGCAAGGCTGTCGTAGTTGGACCCTTCAGGGAAATGAAGCGTGATTTCCATGATGTACAACGATGCAGTGTGCATGATGTAACCAACAACGATCATCAGAACCAGGCAAACAGAAAACCATACGCCACTGTTTGCAACAGGGAGCGAGAACATGCCCGCCCCGACGGCGGTGCCAGCAGCGATCACACTGGCGCCTAAGATTGTGCCCTGGCTTTTCTTGGTAGATTTTGGTTCAACTGTCTCTGCAGTAGGAACCTGCTCAGAAGCAATGGTCATGTTGAGCCTCCCAACTCCGGCATTTGCCGTGACCAATTGAGAAAACACCTGCCGATTTTGTAAGTGCCCCGTGGCAGAGCTTTCCCGAAAAGCGCACATAGACTTACGATGGGTAAGATTTGTGCTTTGATAACAACAGAGGAGAGCACACGGGCTCTCCTCCAATGCAGTTTAGTCTTTGACTATTGCTAGTCACTTCAATGGCTTAGTTCTTAGACTTCTTCGAAACGGCCAGTGAAGAAGCGAAGTACCTTAGGTTCGAATACGAATTCGAGACCCTTGATGCTTTCGCGGTTTTTGTAGAGCTCGATGATCGCATCTGCGACGTAATCCATGTGTGCGTATGTGTATACGCGACGTGGGATAGTCAGACGAACTGTTTCG
Source organism: Pseudovibrio sp. W74 (assembly GCF_001623085.1). NCBI lineage: Bacteria > Pseudomonadati > Pseudomonadota > Alphaproteobacteria > Hyphomicrobiales > Stappiaceae > Pseudovibrio > Pseudovibrio sp. W74. The sequence continues at coordinate 66,659 of NZ_LMCJ01000013.1, read as the reverse complement.
AGCTTAGGAACGTGGTTCTCACCGGTCTTAACGTCGCGGCCTGCGGATACGATGCCACGTTCCATGGTGCGTACACCGGAGGTGCGGTAGATCGCTGCGGCAAGTGCCTGTGCAGGGAGCTGCTGCTGGTCAAGGTGTGGCAGGAATGCGCGTGCATCGAGGAAGATTGCGTGACCGCCGTAAGGCTTAACCATTGGCACGCCAGCTGCATCCAGACGTTCGCCGAGGTAGCGGATCTGGTTTACGCGGTGTGAGATGTAGTCAAACTCTACGGATTCCTTGATGCCGATTGCCATTGCTTCCATGTCGCGGCCTGCGAGACCACCGTAGGAAGGCATACCTTCGAACTGAACAACCATGCCTTTTGCTTCAGCAAACAGGTCGTCGTCGTTCATGCAGAGGAAACCGCCGTTGTTTGTCAGGCAGTCTTTTTTGCCGGACATGGTGCAGCCGTCGCCGTAGGAGAACATTTCAAGGAGGATTGCCTTGATTGTTTTGTCTTCGAAGCCAGCTTCACGTTCTTTGATGAAGTATGCGTTTTCTACACAACGGGTTGCATCGTACATCACTTTGATGCCGTGCTTGTGGCAGAGTTCGCTTACTGCTTTGATGTTGCCCATGGAAACAGGCTGACCACCAGCCAGGTTCACGGTTACAGCAAGACAGATGTAAGGGATCTTTTCGCCACCAACTTCGTCGATGAGCTTCTGCAGTTTTGCAAGGTCCACGTTGCCTTTGAATGGCACGTCAACCAGGTCAGGGTTGTGGGCTTCATCGCAGATTACGTCAACAAATGTTGCACCGTTACGTTCCTGGTGGAAACGTGTTGTGGTGAAGTACATGTTGCCTGGAACGTAGTCGCCTGGCTTGATTGTGAGCGTGGACAGGATGTTTTCTGCGCCGCGGCCCTGGTGAGTTGGGATGAGGTGTTTGAACCCGAAGTGCTCTTTAACAACTTCTTCAAGGTGGTAGAAGTTTTCGGAGCCAGCGTAAGCTTCGTCACCAACCATCAGGCCAGCCCACTGCTTGTCGGACATCGCGGATGTACCGGAGTCGGTCAGCAGATCGATGTAGCAATCTTTGGACTTCAGCAGGAATGTGTTGAAGCCAGCTTCCTGGATTGCCGCTTCGCGACGCTCGTCAGAAATGAAGTACATTGGTTCAACAGATTTAATCTTGAACGGCTCTGGCATAAACTTAGTCATAAGAACGTCCTCTTACTTGCTTCTTTACCAATAGGGCGGAGGGACCATGTCTCTCCGAATTCTCAAGGAGTGAAGAAATTATCGATTTCGAAGTTTGTCTACTTACGAATCGAAAACATTCTCGCTTCACCAATCTTCGTATTCATTAATTATCCAAATATTCGATCATCACAATAAGTAACAATATGGATATGTGAATAAATAATCGTTTATATATACAGATCACAGACACATGTACCTTTATGCAATACACAAGGCGCTGCTTTTTACATGAGTATTACTTGACCATGCAGAGTTATTGCCTGCATGATCTTGGCTGTTCTGTGATCTGTATATTTTCCCGCTGCAAGTCTCAGGCATGGCGGTGCCGTTCTTCTGCCCCAAGCGCGCTCAACACTTGGAAGGCAGGAGCAAAGACAAACGTCATTATCTGAAGCAATCACGACACACCTGCAGCGCAAACCGGAGGTGCCGATGGTATTGCCAATATCAAAGCACAGTTCTTCTGCTGCGTAGGGGATGCAGTGTTGGAATGAGTGCCTAATATTACTTGTTTTGGGGGTGCTGCATGTTTTGGCTGGCCTCTACACTCTGCATCTTTGGTGGACTATAGGAGGCAGGAGGCTAGCTTACATGCGGCCGTGCAGCAGGAGCGACTCCACTGCAGGCGGAGGTCGTCAGACGAGATGCAGGTTATTGGCCATGGAAACATCTTCGATGTGCCAAGGCAGCTTATCTCTCTTTAAGATATTCAAATACAGCTGATACCAGCGCATTTTCCTAGTCCCAATGTAACTTCAAGACCTAATTGATTACACACATCGGAGTTTGGGCGAATTGGCCTGAAAGTCAAAAGGAAAAACTACTTAGAGACAGTGGGTTGACGGGGGGGCCTTGCCGCGGCGCGACACAACTGCCGTTACAAGCTCCCTGAAATACCAAGGGTTTTTGGGTTTTACGGGGTGTAGATCCCCCGGTTTGGCAGGCTTCACGGCTCGTCAAAACATCCTATTTATTCCACAATAAACTTATATATTAGCAACTCCTGCCATTATTTTTAGATTGATTAGCATGAATCACTTTCACGCTCAGGGGGCCTGATTGCGCTGTGTTTGATCAGATTGGAGTGCATCCCCTGCCCTTTGGGATGCTGGCCTGCGGGCGTTTGTTGCCCGGCCGCAGACCAGCAGGGTGCTCATTTGCAGGGTTGTGCCTTTCACCTGAGGTTGGAGGCCTTGGTGTGGAGGCTTCCCTGTGGCAGTGAACACGGGGTGCGCGTGACACCGCCCGAGCACCTGTCACAGTGCGTTAATCCAGAGACACAACATTGGTGTTGACCGGCTGCGGAAGGGCGACCCGCTCCAATAATCCGCAGGACTTTTTCAGTGCCTCCAGGCGGTCACATAAAGCGTGGTGCAAAGTGAGCAAAGCATCCCGCTCGCAGCTGTTCTTCACGCGCTCGCTGAGTACAAGCTGTTGCATGTACGCGAGGTTCTGAAGATCAGAGACGACGATCTGGACTTCGTCAATTTCATTTTGAAGAGTGTTTGTGGCGCTGCATGCGCATGCGGAGTCGACCATATTCAATCCCTCTGTTTAGGGTGTTGAAGGCCGCACGACAAAGAGCTTTTGGGACTCGCTGGCGAGCGGGAGGCCAAAAACCTGCAAACAGACAGGCGGGTTTATTCCCCTCCGAAGAAGGTATTGTATTCACCGCCCTCCCGCTCATAACGAAGGGTTTGCGCACTTTTGGGAAAAAGGCACAAAAAATCCGCTAGTTAACGGGAGCGGGTACCGCTGTTTGGAGAGGTTTTGGGCCTCACCCAAGAGCATGCAACCAGATGCATG
>NZ_LMCJ01000013.1:55741-63466 GCF_001623085.1 Pseudovibrio sp. W74 | reverse complement strand
GGGGGGGGGCGATAAAGTTTACTTCTTTGTGCCTTTAGGAGAGCCGATTCCACTACTAAATGAAGGCGGTTTACCTCCTCCTTTCGAGGACTTCGGAGCATTATATCCTTTCGAAACAGAGGTCTCAACCGCTGCTCCTGCCTGAGACCTTCTACTGTTTTGAACTACACTTCTTCCTGAGACACGACTTCCGCTTTTTTTACTGCTGGTCATTTTCTAAATCCCTATCCTGCGCAATTTCAACTGCAATAATTTGATCTTCTTTAATCCAGACCCCCCTAATCTCGTCCGCCTCCCCCAACTTTGCAAAATCATTTCCTCTAAGCTCTTCAATAAAGATATCTCTTCGGCTCAAATCGTTAGATGCATTGGAGCGATATCCAAATCTACCGTGCAACACACCAAGGTCAACGGTATGCACAGTCAACCAGACGTCCCCAGTTAGAGTACCAAAAGCTGTGTCCCAGCCCGTAGGATGAGGCGTCACTGGATTGAGCCCCAGAAAGTTTCTGCATTGTTTAGCCCATTTCCACTGAGTTAAACCACCAAGTGTCACACCAACAATTATTGGCCCCCAGAAGACCAAAATAGATAAACTAAACCAGTTGTAAGCATCTACGATAATAAATATTGGTCCGGAAAAAGAATAATAGACACTCGACGTGACAACGAACTCCATTGCAAATGTAGACAGATTAGAAACTCGGCCAGTCACGTACCGGCTTCGGCAAAATACTATTATAAAACCCGGAGACAGAACGGCAATTCCCAATAGAGCTGACGCTAGATTTAGTTCCTTTAGAATATCAGGCAGGTTCATGTTGATCCATAACTGCTATAGTCGGCCTTCTTTCACCAGCCGCCAATACTGACATCCCATTGCAGTTAAGCGGCATGTTTTTCGCTCAGTTGCCGCATAATACATATGATCAGTCCCTACAGGCTCAACCAGGCCAACACCGTGAAACTTTTGAAGTATTTTTAATACCCCTACATTCTCCTCAATTGCCGTATCTTCAGTAAATTCAAATGTTGGATTGAGTTGGAGATGAGAGTTAGCCTCCTCAAAATACTCCGTTAGTTTTCGCATTGTTGTTACAGGAATTTTGGGCGGGATTTCACGGATAGTTGCGAAGGTCGAAACGTTAGTCTTGAAAATTGGCCTTTGATCCCACGCGCCTAACGCCTCATCAACATACGCATAAAGTGAACCTGGAGTAATGTTGCCACGTAAATCAGCAGCCCCACCTTGGAGGGCATCAATTAGCAAAGAAGTAAAAACCCCCTCACCATCCTTCTCAATCGCAGTCTCATCATGGGCGCTTGCCATTAGGATCGACAGTCCCTCACTGATACTAGTAACATTCCCACCATCTAGATCGGGTTTACCGAAAGCCCCTGCGTGGCAGCAATCAAGAATAATGACTTTATTCTTAGCTTTGGAGGAGTTTGCAATCCTTAAGACCTCCTCCATAGATACCCCCTCTTCATACTCTGCAACATCGGAAGTAACCAAATATCCTCCCCGGCTCTCCATGTAGCCATGCCCTGAGAAGTAAAATAGTGCCATTTCGGGGGCACCCCGAAACAGATCTGTAACCGCAGCTCTCAGAATAGGTCGCGTGACATCATCAGCAGTAGATTTCACTGTCTTTACGGAGAAATTGCGGGTCCCATCACCATTGTATTCCAATGTTGTCGTAACCGCTTCCGCATCTTTTACGCATCCTTCTAACTCATTGTCTGGATAATCGTTTATCCCTACCACCAATGCTTTCTTCATCGAAACACTTACCTATTTTTCCCCTCGGACATAACTTGATCAATTGCACTAGAGATCTTGTTCCAGTCCCAAGCAATTGTCCTATTTCTCGCTAGTCCCTCTGGTAAGTTACTTGTTGAGTTTGCACCATCGACGTACACTCCGAACACAGGAACATTTTTGCTTTTGGCCATTTTGATTTCTTTAGCAACGCCATAAGCACTCGCCATTGTCTGGCCACTCAAGACAATTAACATATTACATTTGCTTATCTTTTCACCGACTATACGCTCCCATTGGGCTTGCGGCATAGCTTCTTTTGCAGACCAATCTTCAATTGCAAATGGTGTTCGTGAGTTTCTCGCCTGCCCAACAAATAACGTCTTTTCAACAGTGTCATGATCAAAATCAAAACTAATAAATGCTCTTGGATTTGCCATGTTTTACTTCCAATATCTGACGAACTAAACCTTAGCTTGTCTATTTTTATAATGCCTATCAATAATAGTAGCAAAAGCTAAAACCGGCTAGTTCTAACTGCTACAAATCGGCTCAGATTATGCATTGATCTCTTAGCCTCACACGATGCGAATGCTACTATCTGCTGTTAAAAATGCAGATGATAGATGGCCCTAACCTCCGAAACCCCAAGCAATGAGCAATCTTAAATTTTACTGGCTCATTGACTAAAAAAGACATGTGCCCTGCATGTCTGCTAGTGAATTTCCCATTATAAATTGCGGTTTCTAGTTTATGTTGGGCCGTTTTAGAATGCAGGCTAGCCTCCCCACAGACGTCATCCCGCATTTGATGCGGGATCTAGGGCCGAGGCAGCGAGCCTGTCAAATCAACTCCAGATACTACTCCTGCTATGTCAGCGTTCGTCACGTCAGGCCACGACATCATGACACATGCAGTTTGTTATGAGGGGTGATTTCCAGCTGGGTCCCGCATCAAGTGCGGGATGACGAGATGGAGGTGTGCGGGATGATGAGACGGGGGGTGTGGCGTGACAGGAGGGAGGTGTGTGGAATGACGGTGGAGGGAGAGGTGGTTTGAAGCTGGTTGAGTGTGCGGGGATAAGTTGGATTTTGGGTGGTGTGGTTGGTGCACTGTATGAGGCGAAGGGCTGTTGCACTTATTCCCCTTTTTTGCCGTAGATTTCGGGTTTAGCGGTGCGCTCAGGTTCGTTGATCTCCCGAATTTCATAGGAACGCAGAAAAACGCAAAGTTGCGCATAGCAACGCAAAATGATGTTTGCCGGGTTATGCCCGTTGGTGCACGTGGGCGTGTGGTGGTTTCTTCCACATGAAGTGTGCAGGCTTTTTTGCCGGCTTTGGTGTTTGGTGTGCACTAAGGCGCCCTCTAGCGCTTTGATTTAATTTCGTAATTCCCTCTTTCTATTGCCCCCTGACAGTTCTTACACGAGTCTTATCTCAGGTTTACAGGGCTGCGCTCTGGCGGCACGCTCGGCTAAGAGAACGAAGTTCTATTCCCAGTTAAGAAGAACTCGCTGTGCGTTGCATTTACGGAGCAACGCAAACCAACGCAAAGGGGCATAGATTTGCGAATTGTGCACGTTATCCTCGCTCTGGGGCTTGGGCTGGTTGTGGCTGGCTGCGCTTCTGTTGGCAATGAGAGCCTTCGGCATTTGACGCGTGAAGGGCTGGAAAGCCAGCTGGAGAACGGCAAGACAACCAAGGAAGATGTGCGCGTTGCGTTGGGCGATCCGAACACCACTGATTTTACCGATAGTGGCAATGAGATTTGGAAATACAGGCATGTACGGACGCAGGCGAAGGTTGAGAACTTCATTCCTGTGGTTGATTTGCTTGCCAGCGGGCAGGATGTGACGACCAAGGAAGTGGCCCTGTTTTTTGATCAGGACGGTTTGCTGAGGAACTACTCCATGATTGAGGTGGAGGACGAGGTTCGCACCGGACTTATCACCGCGAACATGTAGCATAGAATTTTATTGGGTTGGCGCGCTCGGGGTGGAAGCTTCGGGCGGTTTTGCTGTTTATGCCCCTGTGTGCTGCTGGTTATGCCCGTTGTGGTGCGGTGAGTTTATGAGCATATGTTCTTTTCCTAGCTTGTCAGAGACTGATGAGAGGCGCAGTATAATGAACATATGCTCACTAGAGCTGGCCGCGTTCTCTTTTCCTCACGCCCCTGCTCTAGATTTATGTTGCTGTGCGTCTCCCCTGCCTAAATCACTGATGGTTCTTATGGGAGAGGCTGTGAAAGGAGTGTTTGTTATGCCACGTCCAAGAAAACCACGCCGAATTCATGGAACCGCAGGAGTGCGCTTTTTCAAGCCGCAGGGCGTGCCGCTGCGCACGCTTCAGGCCGCGGTTTTATCGCAGGACGGGATGGAGGCGTTGCGTCTGGCCGATGCGGAAGGGCTGGAACATACGGCTGCTGCTGATCTGATGGGGATTTCGCGGCCTACGTTCTCCCGCCTGGTCTCCCACGCCCGCACGGTGGTTGCGACGGCGCTGACGGAGGGGCTTGCGCTGAAGATTGAGGGCGGCGCCGTTGCAGCCGATGGCTCCTGCCTGCCCGAAGCGGAGTTGAGCGACGAGGACTGCCAGCGTATGCAGCGGCGCCGGCGGCGCGGGTTCTGCGGGCGAGCGAGCGTGATCTCTGAGCCTGTGCAGCTGGATGAGGCGGACGGGCGCGAGGGGGCGGTTTAGGCTGACGCTGGGTGGTTTGGGTTTCTGGGCTGGGTTCTGGGGCTGGGCTGTGCTTGACGGGCTGGATATCCCCGTGGGCGGGTGAGGTTATGCCCCCGCTGGCGGGTCGAATTTCGCCGATTTCGCATTAAAAAACGCGGATTCCGAAATTTTCCGGAATCCGCGTTTTTGTGTTTCGTCAGCGCTGTTCAGCGGGAGTTATCCGCGCAGGGTACCGCCGGTAGCCTTTTGAACGGACGCAACAATTTTGTTTGAGACCGCCTCGATATCCTCATCGGTGAGGGTCTTCTTGGTCGGCTGCAGGGTTACATCGATCGCGAGGGAGCGCTGGCCTTCCGGCACGCCCTGCCCTTCGTAGATATCGAAGAGATTCACGTTTGTGATCAACGCCTTATCCGCACCTTTGGCAGCTTTCAGGAGCTTCTCAACCGGGATAGAGCTGTCTACCAGGAACGCAAAGTCCCGTTTTACCGGCATAAGATCCGCAGCATTCAGCGCACCCTTGGATTTGGTCGCTTTCTTCTTCGGCTGAGGAACAGCGTCGATGAAGACTTCGAACGCCACGAGCGGGCCTTCAATGTCTAATGCTTCCAAGGTCTTAGGGTGGATCTCACCGAAGTACGCCAGGGTGTTTTTCGGGCCCATTTTGAGGGCGCCGGAGCGGCCTGGGTGGTAGTAATCCGGAGCGTCGGTGAAGACCATCAGGTTGTTTACCTGTGCACCAATGGATTGCAGTACTGCACCAGCATCAGCCTTCGCTTCGAAAACATCAATGTTTTCAGCGTTTCCGGACCAGTGGCGACCAGAACCGGTTGGTTTGGCGGTACCACGGCGGATGCCGGCGATGACCATCTTCTGGCCTTTTTCGCTATCGTTTTCAAAGACTTGACCGACTTCGAACAAGGCGACGTCGGCGTAGCCGCGGTCTGCGTTGCGCTGTGCTGCGGTGAGCAGGCCAGGCAGCAGAGACGGACGCATGTCGGACATGTCTGCGGAGATCGGATTTGCCAATGATAGCAATGAGTTACCACCGCCGAAGTGCTCTGCGTGGGCTTTTGGAATGAAGGACCACAGAACGGCCTCGTCCATGCCGCGTGTTGCGAGTGCGCGGCGGGCATTAGAGCGGCGGATCTGGCTAACAGTCAGAACCTTCTGGGAGATTGGCTCCATGCGCGGTAGGGTAGCAGTTGGCACTTTGTCGATGCCGACAATGCGCATAACCTCTTCTACCAAATCAGCTTTCCCAAAGATGTCCGGACGCCAGCTTGGGGGAGAAACCTTGACCACATCGCCGTTGCCAGCGACCCAGAAGCCGAGCAGGGAGAGGATAGCTTTGATCTCACTGTGGGATACTTCCAGACCGGAGAGGCGTCTGACTTCGCTGAGTGGGAAGTCGATGATGCGCTCTTCCTGTGGCACTTCTCCTACAACGTGCGCGTCGGATGCTTCGCCGCCGCCACACAGGTCCATGACCAATTTCGTTGCAGTTTCAAGGCCTTCTACCATATACGCCGGGTCTACACCACGCTCAAAACGGTAGCGGGCGTCGGTAGATACTCCCAGTTTACGGCCTGTACGGGCGATGTTGAGCGGATCCCAGAGAGCGCTTTCAATCACCACGTTTGTGGTATTTTCGTCGCAACCTGTTGATTCTACACCCATAATTCCGCCGAGGGACTCCAGACCGTTGTCGTCAGCAATGACAACGACGTTCTCATCGACGGCATAAGTTTTTCCGTCGAGGCCAACAAGCTCTTCGCCAGCCTTACCGTGACGGACGGTCAGGTTGCCGGAAACCTTATCTGCATCAAAGACATGCAGCGGGCGGCCCTGATCGAAAGTCATGTAGTTGGTGATGTCCACGAGGGCATTAATCGGGCGCAGACCGATAGCAACCAGACGCTTCTGCATCCATTTAGGAGACGGGCCGTTTTTGATACCACGGACCACACGATAGCCGAATGCAGGGCAGTGTTCCGGGCTATCCCCTAGATCCAAAAGGATTTTTAGGTCGTTTGCGTTGCTATGTGCGTTGATTTGCGTTTTTTGCGGGGTTTTTAGCGTTCCTAAGCCGGAAGCAGCCAAATCACGCGCAATTCCGAACACACTTGCGCAGTCGGAGCGGTTTGGAGTCAGGCCGATTTCGATGACCGGATCGTCCAGACCAGCATATGCAACAAACGGGGTGCCGACTGGCGCGTCTTCTGGCAGGTCGATGACGCCGTCGTGTTCGTCGGATAACTCCAGCTCGCGCTCGGAGGCCATCATGCCGTGGCTTTCCACGTCGCGGATTTTACCAACGGACAATGTGACGTCCAGACCGGGGATGTAATCGCCCGGTTTTGCGAACACGCCAATCAGGCCTTTGCGGGCGTTTGGTGCGCCGCAGACAACCTGCAGGGGCTCACCTTCGCCGGTGTCCACTTTCAGCACGCGAAGACGGTCCGCATTCGGATGCTGCTCGGCTTCCAGAACGCGGGCGATTTTGAATGTGCCAAGGCGATCAGCTGGATTGGAGATTTCTTCCACTTCCAGCCCGATCAACGTCAGGCGCTCTACAATTTCATCAAGGCTTGCATCGGTCTCAAGATGGTCCTTGAGCCAGGAAAGGGTGAATTTCATTTTATTAGCTCTTTACGTTTGGACCAAATTACTTGGAAAGACCGGAGACCAGCGCTGGCATATCCAGCGGGCGGAAGCCGTAATGCTTGAGCCAGCGGACGTCTGCATCAAAGAAGGCGCGCAGATCGTTCATGCCGTATTTCAGCATGGCCAGACGGTCGATGCCGATGCCCCATGCAAAGCCCTGGTACACATCCGGGTCGAGACCACAGTTGCGCAGAACGTTGGAGTGCACCATGCCGCAGCCGAGGATTTCCATCCAGTCGTTGCCGGTACCGATTTTCACTTCAGCGCCGGAGCGGTCGCACTTCACGTCCACTTCCATGGATGGCTCGGTGAACGGGAAGAAGCTTGGGCGGAAGCGCAGCTCTACATCATCCACTTCGAAGAACGCTTTGAGGAACTCTTCCAATGTGCCTTTCAGGTGGCCGATATGCGTGGTCTTGTCGATCACGAGGCCTTCCAGCTGGTGGAACATTGGGGTGTGGGTCTGGTCGCTGTCACAGCGGTATGTGCGGCCCGGCATGATCAGGCGCAGCGGTGGCTCCTGAGATTTCATCGCGCGGATCTGCACTGGAGATGTGTGCGTGCGCAGCAACATGCGCTCGCCGTCTTCCTTCTCGTTGAAGAAGAAGGTGTCGTGCA